>NZ_JBSFNQ010000187.1:0-5294 GCF_053981115.1 Streptomyces sp. NPDC003691
CGACATCCGCGACGGTCAGGCAGGTCTCCTGGTCGCCGTCGTCGCGTCCCGACGCGACGACGGCACCGCTGTTTCCGGGGGCGAACCGCTAGAGTCAGCGGGATTCGGCGGGCACCGGCCCGCGGCCGGCCATGGAGTGCATCGTGCTCATCCCTCACGACACCAGGTACGCCCTCGACATGGTCGTCGGCCTGGTGAACACGGCGCCACAGGACGACCAGGACCAGACCGACGCGCTCGCGGACGTCGCCGCCCTCGAAGCCTTCGTCCAGGCCCATTCCATCAGTGATGTCGGCGAGCTGGGCGTCCGGGATCTGAAGGCGGTCCAGCAGGTCCGGGACCGGTTCGCCGAGATCTTCGCGGCCACCGACCGCCGGCGGGCCGCGGAGCTGGTCAACGAACTGGTCGCGGCCGCGGGCACCACCCCGCAGCTCACCGACCACGACGGCTACGACTGGCATGTGCACTACTTCGCACCCGGCGCCTCGGTGGGCGACCACCTGGCCGCCGACGGCGGGATGGCGCTGGCGTTCATCGTCGTCGCGGGCGAGCAGGAGCGGCTGCGCCGCTGTGAGGCGCCGGACTGCGGACGGGCCTTCGTGGACCTGTCGCGCAACCGCTCCCGGCGCTACTGCGACAGCCGGACCTGCGGCAACCGCCTCCATGTGGCCGCCTATCGCGCTCGCCGCAAGGAAGCGGCGAGCTGAGCCGCGGCGGACGGCCGCGGCCCTCGCGCACCCGCGGGGCGCCGGCGCTCACTCCGCCGCTCACAACAGGAACAGATCGTGGACGGCGGCCATGAGGAGCAGCACGCCGATCACCGTCAGGAAGATCATCAGCGGCGGCTGGGAGAGCGCGAAGAGACAGCCCCGGGGCTCCTGGGCTCGCTGCGTCGGCTCTGGTGTCGGTACGGGGGCCTCGCCCCGGGAGGTATCGAGCATCTCGGGGTGATGATGGCGCAGAGCGCGGCCCCAGGATCGCTCAACACTCATATGAGGAGCGGGAGTTCGTCACATCCCGCCCGGTGTCTCACCCACTGAGAAGTTCCGGCCGGGCGGTGCGGAAACCGGGGCCGCGCACTTCCGTCCGGATGCCGTGTGCTCCCGCGCGCTTCCGTCCGGATGCCGCGTACCTCCGTGCGCTTCCGTCCGGATGCCGTGCCGTGCTCGGATGCCGTGCGCTCAGATGCCGTGCTTCTTCAGGATCGCCTCGATATCGCTGAAGTCGTCCCCGGCACCGGCCCCCCGGGCCGGCTGCTGCCGCCCCTTCGGCTGCGCCGCCGGACGGGCCGGTTCCGCGGACCGGGTGCCGCCGAGCGCGGGCGAGGACGCGGCGGGCGCCACGGCACCGCGGCGGGCCGCCGCCTTCGCGGCCCGGCGCTCCTTGCGGCCGGGGATGCCCTTCCGCTTCTCGACTCCGCGGATACCCAGGAACATCAGCCAGGCACCGCCCAGCAGACCGAAGCCGAGCCATGCCGTCGGGCTGAAGGCCGTGTCCACCGCCCAGGCGACCGCGCCGGTGAGCACCAGGCCGAGCGGGACCAGGGAGTAGGCGGCGATTCTCGCCGCGGACAGGTACCGCTTCCGGTAGGCCGTGATCGCGGCGATGCCCAGGCCCGCCGCGGACACCGCGGAACATACGGTCTCGGCAATCATCCGGTCCTCCTGCTGGTGCGGCGCTGCTGGTGCGGCGTTCTTCGGTGGGCGTATTACGTGACGTCCCCATCCATCCTGCACCGACCAGGGGCCCGGGGGCCATGGCGGCGGGGGTTCTCAGGGTGATCTCGGGGGCGTGTTCATCCCCAGGTGCCGGTCCCGCCGCGGTCCCGGGCCCGGCGGACTGGGAGACTCGGCGTATGAGCGACCCCATCCCGTCCCCCGCTGCCGCGCCGTCCGCCGTCGTCCTGGACGTCTGGTGCGAACTGCAGTGCCCCGACTGTCTGACCGCCCTCACCGATCTGCGGGCTCTCCGCGAACGGTACGGCGACCGGCTGGACGTCCGGCTGCGGCACTTCCCGCTGGAGAAGCACAAGCACTCCTTCGCCGCGGCCCAGGCGGCCGAGGAGGCCGCGGCCCAGGGCGCGGGACTCCGCTATACCGGGGCCGTACTCGAAGGGGTGGCGGAGCTGGACCGCCGGGGCGAGGAGTTCCTGGTGGAGACGGCCCGTGAACTCGGTCTGGACGCGGACGAGTTCGATACCGCCCTGATCGACGGCCGGCATATCCTCGCCGTCGACGCCGACCACGCGGAGGGCAAGGCGATCGGGGTGACCGGTACGCCGACCTATGTCATCGGGGGCGAGCGCCTCGACGGCGGCAAGAGCCAGGAGGGCCTGCGGGCCCGTATCGAGGAGATCGCCGACCGTCTGCTGGCCGGATAGTTCCGCCGCGCGGCCGTCCTTCCGGCGCCGAGCGGTCAGAGCAGGGGCTTGACCCAGTGCACCTCGGTCGTGCGGTAGCCGAGGGCGGAGGCCAGTTTCAGGGCGGCGCCGTCGTCCGCCGGGACCGAGAGCGCCAGCAGCCGGGCCCCGGCGGCCAGGGCCGCGTCCTCGGCCCGGCGGACCAGGGCCCGCCCGTAGCCCCGGCCGCGCAGCGGGGCGCTGATGCCCGCCGTCGCGAGCCGGGCGCACTCTCCGTCCATGACCAGCTCGAACCGGCCGACCTCGGTGTCCCCGTCGAGCAGGACGCACCCCCCGTTCGGCCCCTCCGCGCGGGCCGAGAGGCCCTCGGGCAGGGCGGGCGGCCGGACGGCGAGGACCTTCTCCAGCTTCCGGCCGGAGCGGGTGTAGCCGAGGGAGGTGGCCAGTCGGGTCGCCGCCCGGGCGGCCGGGGGCACGGACACCCTGATCTCGTCGCAGCCCCAGGCGCGCAGCACCTCCTCGGCGGCGAGCGCGGCCACCGTCGCCCTTCCCCGGTGCCGGTCGGCCGGTTCGACGAAAAGCGACCGGAGTGTTCCGGTCCGGTGGGCCGGCGGGGTCAGGGTCGCAATCTCGACACCGCCGACCCGGCGGCCGTTGACACAGATGTCGTACGTACGTGAGCCGGCGCCGCCGGTTTCTTGCCGAACCGGCCCGGCGGGCCGCAGGGTGGTCGTCATCCGGGTGTTCTACCCATCCGGGGGCCGGTCCCCCACACGGTGCGCCGGGGCGCGGTGTCAGGGGAGCCGGGGGTCCGGGTCGGCGGCGGCCCGCTCGTCGAAGACCCTCATCGCCTTTGCCGTGACGGGCCCGGGCGCTCCGGGCAGGAGCCGGTCGTCGATCCGGTGCACCGCCTGTACGTCGCGGAGGCTGGAGGTCAGGAAGATCTCGTCGGCCCGCTCCAGTACGTCGAAGGGCAGGTCGGCCTCGACGGCCCCGGTCCACTCCACGGCCAGCGCCCGGGTGATGCCCGCGAGACAGCCGGAGGAGAGCGGCGGGGTGAGGAGCTCGCCGTCCACCACGACGAAGACGTTGGAGCCGGTGCCCTCGCACAGCTGCCCGACCGTATTGGCGAGGAGCGCCTCGGACGCGCCCTGCCCGGCTGCCCGGGCGAGGGCGACGACGTTCTCCGCGTACGAGGTCGTCTTCAGCCCGGCGACCGCCCCGCGCTCGTTGCGGACCCAGGGGACCGTGACGGCGGCGGTGCTGTCGGGGCGGCGCTCCTCGGCCGAGCCGAGGGCGACGACCAGGGTCGGTCCCGCGGTGCCGCGGTCGGAGCCGAGCGGCGAGAGCCCGCCGGTGTAGGTGATGCGGAGCCGTCCCAGCGGTACGGGGTCGGCGCCGAGGAGGGCGGCGCAGGCGCGGCGGATCTCGTCGAGGTCGGGGTCGGGCAGTCCGAGGCCGCGGGCGGAGCGGGTGAGCCGTTCCAGGTGGAGGGTGAGGGCGAAGGGGCGCCCGGCCACAGCCTTGACGGTCTCGAAGACCCCGTCGCCGACGGTGAGCCCGTGGTCGAGCACGGAGACCCTGGCTTCCCCGGCGTCCTTCGGCCCGCCGTCGACCCAAAGCTTCATCGCAACTGTCCTTCCACGCTGGTCGCGGCGCCCGCCGCCGCACCGCTCGCCGGACGTCCGGCGGCCGGCTCCGTTCCTTCGGGGCCCGCCGGGGCCGACGCTATCGCGAGCAGCCTGCCGGCCTTCAGCTCGGTCTCCGCCCACTCCCTTCCGGGGTCGGAGCCCCAGGTGATCCCGGCTCCGGTGCCGAACCGCAGCAGGGGGCGGCCGGGTCCGGTCCGGTCGATCCAGAAGGTGCGTATGCCGACGGCCAGCTCCCCCCGGCCGCGGTCCGCGTCGACCCAGCCGATACCGCCGCAGTACGGGCCCCGGGGGGCGGTCTCCAGCGCCTCGATGATCCGCAGGGCGCTGGACTTGGGGGCGCCGGTGACCGAGCCGGGCGGGAAGGTGGCGGCCAGGAGGTCCCGCCAGGTTCCGCCGGGCCGCAGTTCGCCGCGGACGGTGGACACCAGATGGACCAGGCCGGGGTGGGGTTCGACGGCGCACAGCTCGGGCACCGTGACCGTTCCGGTGGCGCAGACCCGGCCCAGGTCGTTGCGGACCAGGTCCACGATCATCACGTTCTCGGCGTGGTCCTTCTCCAGCAGGTCGGCCGCGGTCCGCCCGGTGCCCTTGATGGGCCCGGACTCGACGGCGCCGCCGGTGCGCCGCAGATACAGCTCGGGCGACGCGGTGGCGATCTCCACCCCGTGACCGGGCAGGCGAATCGTTCCGGCGAAGGGGGCGGGGTTGCCGCGGGCGAGCAGGGCGGTGAGCGCGTCGATATCGGCGGGCTCCCCGCCGGGCTCCGGCAGGGGCGCGGAGAGCACCCGGCAGAGATTGGCCTGGTAGACCTCGCCCGCCGCGATGTGCTCCCGGATCCGGGCGACGCCCGCGGTGTACGCCGGGCGGTCCAGGGAGGAGGTCCAGTCCCCCGCGGCGGGGCCGCGCCACCGTCCGGGGACGGGCGCGGGCACCGGCTCGCTGCGGACCTCGGCGAACCGGGCGCAGGTGAGCCGGCCCTCGAAGTCGGCGGCGACGGCCCAGAAGCCCTCGGAGTCGAGGGCCCCGGGGTCGTGGGTGACGTCCCGAAGTCCGGTGGCGATCAGATGCCCGAAGCGGGCGAGCGGAGGGTGGTGGTGCACGGTTCGAGTCTATGACCGGGGCGGATGGCAGCCGGATGGACGGGCGGGGCGCCCGGGACGGGGTCCCGGGGAGGCTCCGGCGGGGTCCCGGCGCGGCCCCCCGGAGCACTGCGGGACGAACACACGTCAGCACGCTGCGGAAACGCGTTTTTGTGCTGGCCCCGGAATCCGCTAGAGTTCAAC
>NZ_JBSFNQ010000188.1:0-5215 GCF_053981115.1 Streptomyces sp. NPDC003691
GAGGTGGTGGAGGGTCGTGGGGTTGTGGTGGGGACGTTGCGGCGTGGTGATGGTGGGTGGCGGAGGTTTGTGGAGTCGGTGGGTCAGGCGTGGGCGGGTGGGGTGGATGTGGACTGGGGTGCGGTGATTCCGGCGGGTGGGAAGCGTGTGGGGTTGCCGACGTATCCGTTCCAGCGGCGGCGTTTCTGGCTGGAGGCGGTGCGGGGTTCGTCGGATGTGGAGTCGGTGGGTCTGTTGTCGACGGCTCATCCGCTGGTGGGTGCGGCGGTGTCGCTGGCCGGTGGTGAGGGCGTCGTACTGTCGGGCCGGCTGTCCCTGCGGTCGCATCCCTGGCTGGCGGACCATGCGGTGTCGGGCACGGTTCTGCTGCCGGGCACGGCGTTCGTCGAACTCGCGGTCCGGGCCGGGGACGAGGTCGGCTGCGGCCGGGTCGAGGAACTCACCCTCCACGCGCCCCTCGCCGTCCCCGCCCAAGGCGCCATCCGCATCCAGGTATCCGTCGGGGAACCGGACGCCGGTGGTGCCCGCTCGCTCCGGATCCACTCCCAGCCCGAAGGCGTATCGGACACCCCCTGGCGACTGCACGCGGACGGTGTACTGACCGCCGCGGCTCCGGTGCCGTCCGCGGATCTCACCGAGTGGCCGCCCGCCGGTGCGGAAGCCCTGGACGTCGGGAACCTCTACCCCGAACTGGAACGCAACGGATACGGCTACGGGCCGGCGTTTCAGGGGCTGCGGGCCGCCTGGCGGCTCGGCGACGACGTCTACGCCGAGGTGGCACTCGTCGGCGAACTCGCGGGTGAGGCTTCCTCGTTCGGTCTGCATCCTGCGCTCCTGGATTCGGCATTGCACGCGCTGGGTGCGGGCGGTCTGGTCAGCGGCGATGCGGCGAGGCTGCCGTTTGCCTGGCGCGGTGTCTCCCTCCATGCCGAGGGTGCCGCGGTGCTCCGGGTGAAGCTGGCCGCGCCGGGTGAGGACACCCTGTCGCTCCAGGCCGCCGATGCCACCGGCGCACCCGTCATCGACATCGACTCCCTGGTTCTGCGGCCGGTCGACCGGGACCTCCCCCGCGGTGCCACACCCCCGAACTCCCTGTTCCACCTGGACTGGACCCCACTGCCCGACCCGGCCGGAGACGAACCGGGCAGCTGGGCGGAGGTGGGCGGTACGGACACCGGCGCCCTGGTGCCCGGCCCCGTGGAAGCACCGCGGTACGCCGATTTCACTGCGGCGGCCGCCCATGCGCCGGACACCGTGGTGGTCACCGGTCCCGACCTGCCGGTGCGCGAGCTGGTCGGCTGGGGTCTGGAGCTGGTCCGGTCCTTCCTGGCCGAGGAAGGGCTGTCCGCGTCCCGACTGGTGGTCGTCACCCGGCACGCGGTACACACACCCTCCCCGAACGGCGCCCAGGCGGCGCTCTGGGGTCTGTTCCGCTCGGCCCGGGTCGAGAACCCCGGCCGGTTCGCCCTCGTCGACACCGACGGTGTGACGATCCCGGCCGCGGCAGTCACCGCCGTCGGGGCCGGGGAGCCCGAGGTGGCGGTGCGCGGGACGGAACTCTTCGTACCGCGTCTCCTGCGGACTCCGCAGGAGACGCCGCCGCCCGGGGACTGGCGTATGGAGCCGGACGGCAGTGGCTCGCTGGACGGGGTGCGTGCGGTCGCCGTACCGGAGCGTGAGCCGGGCCCGGGCGAGGTACGCATTGCCCTCCATGCGGTCGGGTTGAACTTCCGGGATGTGCTGATTTCGCTCGGGATGTATCCGGGGGTGGCGGAGATCGGCGGTGAGGGCGCGGGCGTCATCACGGCGGTGGGTCAAGGGGTGGATCTGGTGCCGGGTGAGCGGGTGATGGGCCTGTTCAGCGGCGGTCTCGGTACGTCGGTGGTGGTGGATCGGCGTTTGGTGGTGCGGGTGCCTGCGGGGTGGTCGTTTGTGGAGGCTGCTTCGGTTCCGGTGGTGTTCTGTACGGCGTGGTACGGGTTGCGGGACCTGGCGGGTCTCCGGTCCGGGGAGTCGGTGCTGGTGCATGCCGCTGCGGGTGGGGTGGGGATGGCGGCGGTGCAGCTCGCCCGGTTGTGGGGTGCTGAGGTGTTCGGTACGGCGAGTGCGGCGAAGTGGCCCGCGGTCACGGCGCTGGGGGTTGCCGTGGGGCGGGTGGCGTCGTCGCGTGACCTGTCGTTCGAACCCGCGATCCGTGAGGCGTCCGGTGGTGGCGTCGATGTGGTCCTGAACTCCCTTGCCGGGGAGTTCGTGGATGCGTCACTGCGGCTGCTGAATCCCGGTGGCCGGTTTGTGGAGATGGGCAAGACGGACATCCGGGACCCGGAGCAGATACCCGATGCGAAGTACCGGGCGTTTGATCTGGCGGAGGCGGGTCCGGATCGTATCCAGGAGATGCTGCTGGAGCTGGTCGGGTTGTTCGAGCAGGGTGTGCTTCAGCGGCTGCCGCTGACCGTGCGGGATGCCCGCAAGGCCCCGGGTGCCCTGCGGCTGATGTCGCGGGCCGGGCATATCGGCAAGGTCGTTCTCACCGTTCCCCAGTCCCTGGGCGGTTCGGGGACGGTGCTGGTCACGGGTGGTACGGGTGTGCTGGGCGGGCTGGTGGCCCGGCGGCTGGTCTCCCGGCACGGCGTACGGCACCTGCTGCTGCTGAGCCGCAGCGGAGCCGAGGCCCCGGGCGCACAGGCACTGGTCGACGACCTGCGGGAACTCGGCGCCGAAGCAACGGTGGTGGCCTGTGATGCCGCCGACCGGGAGGCCCTCGCCGCGGTCCTGGCCGCGATACCCGACGACCACCCGCTCACCGGCGTCGTCCACGCGGCCGGAGCCGTAGACGACGGGCTTGCCCATACCCTCACCCCCGAACAGGTGGAACGGGTCCTGGCGGCGAAGGTCGATGCCGCCGTCAATCTGCACGAGCTGACCGGGGACCTTGCCGCCTTCGTTCTCTTCTCCTCCGCGGCCGGGGTGTTCGGCGGTGCCGGACAGGCCAACTACGCCGCCGCCAACTCCTTCCTCGACGCCCTCGCCGTGACACGCCACCATCTGGGCCTGCCCGCGACCGCGCTGGCCTGGGGGCTCTGGGAGCAGCGCACCGGTTTGACCGCGCACCTCAGCGACAGCGATATGGCCCGGATGGCCCGCGGCGGCGCGATCGCCCTCACCACCGACGAGGGCCTGGCGCTCTTCGACGCGGCCCTGAGCAGTTCCCGGCCTGCCCTGGTGCCCGCCAAGCTCGACCTCGGGGCCGTGGACGGCGAGCCGCCCCATCTGCTCCGCCGACTGGTGACCACCCGGAACAGGCGCGCCGTCGCCGCCGCCGAGACGTCCGATCCGTCGTCCCTGGCCGGTCGTCTGCGCCGACTCGACGAGGCCGGACGGCTTCCCCTGCTGGTCGAGCTGGTACGGACACAGGCCGCCTCGGTCCTCGGTCACACCGGCACCGTCGATATCGACGACACCCGGCCGTTCAAGGAGATCGGCTTCGACTCCCTGACCGCCGTCGAACTCCGTAACCGGCTCTCCACCGCCACCGGACTGCGGCTGCCGTCGACGCTCGTCTTCGACTATCCCGATCCCACCCAGCTCGCTCGCCATCTGCTGGCCGAACTGCTCGGCGCGGACCGGGACCCGTCCGCTCCGTCCCCGGCCACCAACTCCCCGGCCACTAAAGACCCCGTGGTGATCGTCGGTATGGCCTGCCGCTTCCCGGGCGACGTGTCGTCGCCGGACGAGCTGTGGGAGCTGCTGGCTTCGGGGCGCGACGCGGTGTCCGGCTTCCCCACGGACCGCGGCTGGGATGTCGAGTCGCTGTACGACCCCGACCCCGAGCGCTCCGGCACCAGCTATGTGCGGGAGGGCGGCTTTATGGCGGGGGCCGCGGACTTCGACGCGGACTTCTTCGGGATCTCGCCCCGCGAGGCCGTGGCGATCGACCCGCAGCAGCGGCTCCTCCTGGAGACCTCCTGGGAAGCGGTCGAACGGGCGGGCATCGACCCGGCCTCTCTGCGCGGCAGCCGTACGGGAGTCTTTGCCGGGCTCTCCGGACACGACTACGCCCAGTTCTCCGGGGCACCCGCCTCCGCCGAAGGCCACCTGGTCACCGGTAACGCGGCGAGCGTGGTCTCCGGCCGTGTCGCCTACTCCCTCGGTCTCGAAGGCCCGGCGATGACGGTGGATACGGCGTGCTCGTCGTCGCTGGTGGCCCTGCACCTGGCGGTGCAGGCGCTGCGGAACGGCGAGTGCTCGATGGCGCTCGCCGGGGGTGTGACCGTGATGAGCACACCCGGATTCTTCGTCGAGTTCAGCAGGCAGCGGGGGCTGGCGAAGGACGGCCGCTGCAAGGCGTTCTCGGCGGCCGCGGACGGTATGGGCGCTGCTGAGGGGGTCGGTGTCCTCGTCCTGGAGCGGCTGTCGGAGGCGCGGCGCAACGGTCATGAGGTGCTGGCAGTGGTCCGCGGCTCCGCGGTCAACCAGGACGGCGCCTCCAATGGACTCTCCGCGCCCAACGGGCCGTCCCAGCAGCGGGTGATCCGGGACGCGCTCCGGTCCGCCGGGCTCACCGCCGCCGAGGTGGATGTGGTGGAGGCGCACGGGACCGGGACGAAGCTCGGGGACCCCATCGAGGCGCAGGCCCTGCTGGCCACGTACGGGCAGGACCGGGAGCGGCCGCTGTGGCTGGGGTCGGTGAAGTCGAACATCGGCCATGCGCAGGCCGCCGCCGGTGTCGCCGGTGTGATGAAGATGGTGCTGGCGATGCGGCACGGGATGGTGCCGAAGACGCTCCATGTGGAGGAGCCGACCTCCGAGGTCGACTGGCAGGCCGGGGCGGTCGAGCTGGCGGCCGAGGCACGGCCGTGGGAGACCGACGGCCGGCCGCGCCGGGCGGGCGTCTCCGCCTTCGGTATCTCCGGCACCAACGCCCATATCGTCCTCGAACAGGGTGACGGGAGCCTCTCCGCCGAGCCGGATGGAGCCGTGGCGGAGCCCTCGGCGGGGACCACGGCGGACGCCGTGGCCGATGAGGACGCGCCGATTGTGCCCTGGGTGCTGTCGGCCAAGTCCGCCGAAGCGCTGATGGACCAGTCCCGTCGGCTGGCCGCCGGGGTCGAAGGATTGTCGCCGGTGGATGTGGCGCGGTCGTTGGTGGATTCGCGTTCGGTGTTTGGTTTTCGGCGGGTGGTGGTGGGTTCTTCGGTGGGTGAGTTGGTGGGTG
>NZ_JBSFNQ010000189.1:0-5098 GCF_053981115.1 Streptomyces sp. NPDC003691
GCACCATCCCGTGCCGCATCGCCAGCACCATCTTCATCACACCGGCGACACCGGCGGCGGCCTGCGCATGGCCGATGTTCGACTTCGCCGACCCCGCCCAGCGCGATGACCTCGCCGTCCGTCACGGTGTCCGGCGCCGGGCGCCAGCGGGCCAGCGGGACGACACCCGGTTCCAGCAGCTCCAGCTCCTCGAAGAACCCGGCGACCTCCTCCGGGCTCCGCAGGAAGTAGGGCGCGGCCCCGCTGTCGTTGTACTGGCGGGTGGCCTCGGCATTGCCCGCGTGGGTGTTCACACTGTCGTTGAAGACGAGATAGCTGCCCGACGGCAGTGCGTCCATCAGCTGCCCCACGATCGACCGGGCCTCCTCGTAGGTGGAGACATGGCCGATCACCTGCATCAGGGTCAGCGCCACCGGACGGGTGAGGTCCAGGATGTCCCGGGCCTTGCCGAGGATGGCGACCGGGTCGTGAAGGTCCGCGTCGATGTAGTCGGTGGCGCCCTCGGGGGTGCTGACCAGCAGGGCCCGGGCGTGCGCCAGGACCAGCGGATCGTTGTCCACATAGACGATCCGGGACGAGGGGGCCGCCCGCTGGGCTATCTGATGGGTGTTGTCGGCCGTCGGCAGACCGGTGCCGATGTCGAGGAACTGACGGATCCCCACCTCGCGGGCGAGATAGGTCACCGTACGGGCGAGAAACGCGCGGGAGTCCCGGGCCAGGTCGACGATCCCGGGGAACGACTGCCGGAACTCCTCGCCGACGGCCTGGTCGACGGGGTAGTTGTCCTTGCCGCCCAGCCAGTAGTTCCAGACGCGGGCGGAGTGCGGGGCCCCGGTGTCGAACTCCGGGTGCCGCGACCGGCCCGTCCCGCTGTCCGGCGTGTCGGCTGTCATGAGGTGAACCTCCCGGCTCGTCGTGCGATGGTCTGGCCGCCGCATCATATGCCCGGCGGCGGAGCCCGCCCGGGCCGGATCCGCGGAACCGCCCACCGGAGCTGCGCCCCCGGCCGCGACCCCGCCCACCAGGGCCGTGGGCAGGGCCGGTTGCCCCTTGAGCTTGCGGAGTGCCGGTGTGCCGGTGTGCCGGGTGCGGCCACGGGAGCCGCGCCGCCGTCCGGGCCCCGGCCGACGGGACCGTGGGGAGAGCCGGTTGCTCCGTTCGGCCGTCGGGTGGCGCCGGGACCGTGGTGCCCGAGTGCGGGCGGGCCACCCCCGCGGCTCGCCCGGACCAGGGCGTCCCGGGCTCAGCGTCGGCCGTGCTCCGGCCCGCCCCCGGCCGCTGCCGGCCGGGCCGGTGCGGCCGCCTCGAAGGAGGCGCAGCCCACCGCCCACGCCGTATCGAGATCCGCGTCCGGCGGAAAGCGGCCGTCGAGTTCGAGCATGACCATCCCGTGGGCGAACGCCCAGACGGCGCGGGCGATACCGGGATCGCCGTGCACGGCCCGGAACAGCGGAGCCGCGGTGCGTTCCTCCAGACCCTCGGGCAGGGCATGCCGGGGCAGCGGGCGGGCTGCGGTCAGCCGGTACATATGGGGATGCGCGAGGGCGTGTTCGCGATAGGCGCGGGCCAGCGGCAGTAGTCCGGGACCGGCCGCCTCGGCCGCGGCCAGATGCTCGGCCGTCGCCGTCATGCCCAGGACGACGAGCGCGTTCTCCAGGGCGGACTTGTCGGGGAAGTGCTTGTACAGGGACGGCGCGCGGATCCCGACCCGGTCGGCGACGGCCCGCATCGACATGGCCTCCGCTCCGTCCGCCTCCAGGATCTCCAGTGCGGCCGCCACGATCTGAGCCGCCCGGCCCGGGGCGGGCGGCTCAGCCACGGCGCAGCATCCGGCCGGTGACGACCCGCAGTTCCCAGGCGAGCGCGGCGGTGAACAACGGCGGCCAGACGACCGGGCCGAAGGCGTAGGCAACCAGCACCCCGAGCGGGATCCAGCCGTTGAACGCGAGCCCCGCGACCGGCCCGCGGCCGCCGACGGCGCGCCGGGCGAGATCGGGGACGGCCAGGAACAGCAGGGCGGCGGAGACGGTGGCCGCTCCGTACTTCTGCGCCTCGAAGGCGGCGAAGGCGGCGAGGAAGAGCGCGGGCACCCCCCAGCCCACCAGCCGGGCGGGCGGGATCCGCCCCGGCCCGCCGCGCTCCGGGACCGCCGCCGGTTCCGCCCCCGTCCCCATGGCCGACACGCTCATGGCAACCCCCTTTCCCTCGTGGCTAACGCCGTTAGCCTCCTGGGCCGCCAGCGTAGGCTAACGGCGTTAGCCTGTCCATGGTTCGCGCATGACTTCCCAGGGGGAGCACGGAACCACGGACCCGGATCGCCCGTTCGGCCCCGGCGGCGCGCGCCCCGCCCGCCCCCGCGCTCGAATGGGCAGATGACCGCGACCGGGCTGCTGACCGCGAACGGCGCCGCACCGGACGACTGCCTCGCCCGCAACGACTGGCTCTGCGGCGCCTATCTCTCCACCCGGCGCGAGATCCTCCAGGACGCCGTCCTCCAGCACCTCCAGCTCACCTTCGTCTCCGTGGCGCTGGCGCTCGTGATCGCCGTACCGCTCGCCGTCGCCGCCCGCGCGGCGCGCTGGGCGGCCGGACCGGTCCTGGCCGTGACCACGATCCTCTACACCATCCCCTCCCTGGCGATGTTCTCCCTGCTGCTCCCGGTGTACGGACTCTCCGCCTCCCTCGTCATCGCCGGGCTGGTGCTCTACTCCCTGACGCTGCTGGTCCGCAATCTCCTCGCCGGGCTGCGCGCCGTGCCCGAGGAGACCCGGCTCGCCGCCCGGGGCATGGGCTACGGAACCCTCCGGCTGCTGCTCACCGTCGAACTGCCGCTGGCCCTGCCCGCCGCCACGGCCGGACTGCGCATCGCCACGGTCTCCGCGGTCTCCCTGGTCACCATCGGCGCGATCGTCGGCTACGGAGGTCTGGGCAATCTCATCTACTCGGGCATGAACACCTACTTCAAGGCCCAGGTCCTCACCGCCTCCGTGCTCTGCGTCGTCATCGCCGTCGCCGCCGATCTGCTGCTCCTCCTGCTCCAGCGGCTCGCCACCCCCTGGACCCGGGCCGGCGCCCCGTGAACACCCTCTCCCGGGCCTGGTCCTGGCTGACCACCGCGGACCACTGGTCCGGCGAGGGCGGAATCACCCAGCGGCTGACCGAACACCTCGTCCTCACCGCCGTCTGCCTGGTCCTGAGCTGTCTGATCGCCCTGCCGGTCGCCCTGGTCCTCGGCCACCTCGGCCGCGGCGGCGCGCTCGCCGTCAACATCGCCAACGCCGGCCGCGCCGTACCCACCTTCGCCGTTCTCGTCCTGCTGCTGCTCAGCCCGCTCGGCGAGTACGGCGAATGGCCCACCGTCATCGCCCTCGTCCTGTTCGCCGTACCGCCGCTGCTGACCAACGCGTACGTCGGCATGCGGGGCGTCGACCGTGATCTGGTCGCGGCCGCCCGGGGCATGGGCATGACGGGCGGCCAGCTGCTGCGCGGCGTGGAACTGCCGCTCGCGCTGCCGCTGATCCTCACCGGGGTCCGGATCGCCGCCGTCCAGCTCGTGGCCACCGCCACCATCGCCGCACTGGCGGGCGGCGGCGGACTGGGCCGGATCATCACCGCCGGTTTCAATCTCGCCTCCACCCCGCAGGTCGTCGCGGGCGCCGTGCTCGTCGCCGCGCTCGCCCTCCTGGTCGAAGGGGTCTGCGTCCTCATGGAGCGGCTCGCCCCGGCGGGCGTACGGCGGGCGGACACCTGATGCGCCGCCGCGCCTTCGCCGCCCTCCTCCTCGCCCTGCCGCTGCTCGCCGCCTGCTCCACCGGCCCGTCGCTGGAGCACCGCGGAGACATCACCGCACCCCCCGGCGACAGCCGCGATCTGACCGTCGGCTCGGCCGGCTTCACCGAGAGCGACCTGCTCGCCCGGATGTACGTCCTGCTGCTGGAGCACGCCGGATACCGCGCCCGGGTCCTCTCCGTCACCAACCGCGAGCTGTACGAACCGGCCCTGGAGAGCGGCCGGATCGATGTGGTGCCCGAGTACGCGGCGACCTTCGCCGACTGGCTGAACGCCAAGACCAACGGGCCGGACGCACCCGCCGTCGGCTCACCGGACCTGACGAAGACCATGACGGCCCTGCGGCGGCTGGCAACGCCCCGCGGGCTGACCGTCCTCGACCCCGGCCGGGCCGTCGACCAGAACGCCTTCGCCGTCACCCGCGCCTACGCGGCCGAACACCGGCTCAGGACCCTCAGCGACCTGGGCCGCTCCGGACTCCCGGTACGGCTCGCGGCGGGCGACGAATGCGTCCTGCGCCCGTACTGCGAACCCGGGCTGCGCAAGACGTATGGCATCGACATCGTCGCCGTCGACCCCAAGGGCGTCGGCACCACCCAGGCCAAACAGGCGGTGCAGAACGGCCGGGACCAGATGGTGCTCACCACCACCACGGACGCCACCCTCGACCAGTTCGGCCTGGTCCTCCTCGACGACGACCGGCATCTCCAGAACGCCGATTACATCGTCCCGGTCGTCAACCGGGCCCGGGCCGGCGGGCCCGGCGCCGTCCGCGCCCTGTCGGCCCTCAACACCGTCCTGACCACCGCCGACCTGGCCGGGATGAACGAACAGGTCGACAACTGGCGCAGACTCCCCGAGGACGTCGCCCGCGCCTATCTGAAATCCAGGGGCCTGCTGTGACCCGCGGGTTCAGCCCGTAGCCGGACGGCCGGTCACCGGGGGACCCGCGTGCAGTTGTTCGAGCCGCCGCTGAAGCACCCGCAGCGCACCCCGCTGCCGCCCCGGCACCCGGCGCCGCAAAGCGACCAGCCGCGGCGCGGCCCCCCGGGCCCTCTGCCCGTCCGGGATCTGCTCCCACTGGTGGTGGGCCCGGTCGACCGCGCCCTCCACATCCGGATCGTCCACGGTCTGCCCCCGCGCCAGCCGGGCGTCGGCGGCCGCCATCCACAGCTCGCAGCTCAGCGCCGGATCGCCCGCGAGCCGGGCCAGATCGGCCCGCACCTCCAGCCAGTGGATCGCCCCCGGCCCCCGAGGCACCCCCGCCCGAGGCGCCCCGCTACGCGGGCTCCGCCTCCGCCTTCTCCCG
>NZ_JBSFNQ010000190.1:0-4953 GCF_053981115.1 Streptomyces sp. NPDC003691
ACGGCGGCGGGGGCCGGGGAGCCGATCGGCTCCCCGGCCCCCGCACCGGTCCGGACGGACCGGGGTCAGAGCGTCTCGCGCTCCGCCGCGATGGCGTTGACCCGGCGCCGGACCGCGAACCAGCCGCAGACCAGGGCCGCGGCGATCAGCGGCAGCAGGTTGACCGTGGTCCGGCCGATCCCGCCGCCCCACCACATCAGAACGACCACTCCGGCGAGGAACACCAGGGTGACGATCTGGGTGTACGGCGCCCACGGCAGGCGGTACGCGGGACGGGTGACCCGGCCGTCCTTGGCGCGGTGCCAGAAGAGCAGGGAGCAGAGCATGATCATGCCCCAGGTGCCGAGGATGCCGATGGAGGCGAGGTTGAGGACGATCTCGAAGGCCTGGCCGGGGACGACGAAGTTCAGACCGACGCCCGCGACACCGAAGGAGGCGGTCAGCAGCACTCCGCCGTAGGGCACCTGCCCCTTGTTCATCCGGGCGGTGAAGCGGGGCGCGGAGCCCGCCATCGCCATGGAGCGCAGGATGCGGGCGGTGGAGTAGAGACCGGCGTTCAGGCTGGAGAGCGCGGCGGTGAGGACAACGAGGTTCATCACCCCGGCGGCGCCCGGCACGCCCAGCTTGTCCATCACGGTGACGAAGGGGCTCTCGTCGGCGGAGTAGGCGGTGTACGGGAGCAGCAGCGCCAGCAGGACCACGGAACCGACGTAGAAGAGGCCGACCCGCCACATGATCGAGTTGATCGCGCGGGGCATGACCTTCTCGGGGTTCTTCGTCTCGCCGGCCGCGACACCGCACAGCTCGACCGAGGCATAGGCGAAGACGACGCCCTGGATGACCACGAGCATCGGCAGCAGACCGACCGGGAAGACCCCGTCGTTCTCGGTGATGGTGGCGAGGCCGGGGTTGTGGCCGCCCACGTCCTGGGAGGTGACCAGCAGGAAGATGCCGATGAGCATGAAGGCGACCAGCGCGGCCACCTTGACGATGGCGAACCAGAACTCCATCTCGCCGAAGTACTTCACCGAGATCAGGTTGATCGCCAGCACACCGGCCAGGGCGATCAGGGCCAGCACCCACTGGGGGATATCGCTGAACAGCGACCAGTAGTGGGCGAAGACGGCGGCGGCCGTGATGTCCGCCACGGTGGTGGTGGACCAGTTCAGGAAGTACAGCCAGCCCGCCGTGAAGGCGCCCTTCTCGCCCATGAACTCACGGGCGTAGGAGACGAAGGCGCCGGAGGAGGGGCGGTAGAGCACCAGCTCGCCCAGGGCGCGGACCACGAAGAAGGCGAAGAGACCACAGACCGCGTACGCGATGGCGAGGGAGGGTCCGGCGTCCGCAAGACGGCCGCCCGCCCCGAGGAAGAGTCCGGTACCGATCGCGCCACCGATGGCGATCATGTTGATGTGGCGGGACTTGAGGTCCTTGCTGTAACCGGCGTCACCGGCGTCCACATGGGGGGTGGTGGGGCGGGAGCCGGTCGCCGGAGCCCCGGCGACCGCGGTGTCGGACGCGGTGGTGCGGTCACTCATAGGGGGGTGGTTCGCCTTCGTGTGGGTGCGTGGGGGTGATGGGGTGCACGCCGGGCCCGGGCTGCCGGTGGTGGGTGTTCACCGGGACTGCCGGAACTCGACCCGACGGCACTTCATCGGGCGGTCCTGCGATGTTGGCAGTGCTCCAGGTCACCCGGAAAGAGATCTGAGGTGTTTCTGAGGTTGCCGACATGTAAACCAAGGTGGCAGTAAACCATGAACCGGAACCTCATCTCTCACTTCTATTGAGAGCATGGAGCGGGGGTAAGGGGCGGTTCCGGGAGCGGAGGCATACGCAAGCGACCGGGGCGCGACGGGGCGCCTCACGGGGCACGACGGCACCGGGCCGCCCGGGGCGCGGCGGGGCGCCGGACCGGACTCCCCGAGCCCGGGTGAGGGCGGAGGCCGGCCCGGACCCGACGGAGGGGTTCGGACGCCTTCGGCCCGGACCGGGCGGAGGGGCTCAGGCGCCCGGCGGCAACGGGTCCGGCGCCAGGACGTCCAGTTCCGCCAGCGCGCCCACCGCGATCTCCCGGGTGACCCGCTCGGCCCGCTCCGCGTCGCCCTCCCGCACCGCCTCGGCCACCTGCACATGGAGGGTGACCGCGGCCGGGTCGGGGTCGTCGAACATCACCTGGTAGTGGGTGCGGCCGGTGAGGATCGCCGCGACCACGTCCCCCAGGCGCGCGAACATCTCGTTCCCCGAGGCGGTGAGCACGATCCGGTGGAAGGCGATGTCGTGCCGGAGGTACGCCTCCAGCTGCTGCCCCCGCGAGGTCTCGACCATGCCGAGGGCGCACGCGGTCAGCTCCGCGCACTGCTCGGGGGTGGCGTTGCGGGCGGCCAGCCCGGCGGCGACCGGCTCGACCGCGGACCGCAGCACGGTCAGCGAGCGCAGCTGGCGGGGCCGGTCGGAGCCCGCCAGGCGCCAGCGGATGACCTGCGGGTCGTAGACGTTCCACTCCTCGATGGGACGGACCGTCACACCGACCCGGCGCCGGGACTCGACGAGCCGCATCGACTCCAGGACCCGGACCACCTCACGGACCACCGTGCGGGAGACGTCGAAGCGCTGGGCGATCTCGTCGGTGCGCAGCACGCTGCCCCGGGGGTAGTCGCCGGCGGCGATGGCGAGGCCCAGGGTGTCCAGCACGTGTGTATGGAGGCCATGGCCCGCTGTGGTCATGTGCACAGCCTAAGGGGCGAGGATCACACCTTAAAAGTATGACGTTTAGATCTCGGACTCTTGAATAAGTCGTACCTAATAGGTTTCAGTAGCGCGACGGACCGATGTCGACACCGGAGTCGACGTCAGACAGTGAGGCAGTAGATGAGCACCCCGCGCACCCCGCAGGTCGTCGTGGTGATGGGCGTGGCAGGCACCGGCAAGACCACGGTCGGCCCCCTGCTCGCGGCCGCCCTGGGCGTTCCGTACGCCGAGGGCGACGACTTCCACCCGCCGGCCAACATCGCCAAGATGTCGGCCGGGACACCGCTCGACGACGCGGACCGGTGGCCCTGGCTCGATGCCATCGGCACCTGGGCGCGGGGCCGGAGCGGACTCGGCGGTGTGGTGTCCAGCTCCGCCCTCAAGCGGGCCTACCGCGACCGGCTGCGGGCCGCCGCGCCGGACACCGTCTTCCTGCACCTCAGCGGCGACCGGCAGCTCATCGAGCACCGGATGACGGCCCGCCGGGGCCACTTCATGCCCACGGCACTGCTCGATTCGCAGTTCGCCACCCTGGAGCCGCTGGAGGCCGACGAGGCGGGCGTCGCCGTCGACGTCGCCGGTTCCCCGGAGGAGATCACCGCCCGGGCGCTGGCCGCCCTGGGTGCCCCGGCCGCCCCGGCCGCGCCCGCGGGCTGACCACCGGCCCGTACGCACCACCACCCCCCACGCCCCGTCCCCGAACCCCTCGTTTCTCGTAAGGAACCACCGTGACCAGTCTCAGCGTCGAGACGCTGGCAGCGGATCCGCTGGAGCCGATCACCTCGGCCGGCAACGCCCAGCTCGGCTTCGCCGTACTCGCGGGCATCGCCGTCATCGTGCTGCTCATCACCAAGTACAAAATGCACGCCTTCCTGGCGCTGACCATCGGGTCGCTGGCGCTGGGCGCGTTTGCGGGCGCCCCGCTCGGCAAGGCCATCGAGTCCTTCTCCAAGGGGCTCGGCGCCACCGTCGCCGGTGTCGGTGTGCTGATCGCCCTCGGCGCCATCCTCGGCAAGCTGCTCGCCGACTCCGGCGGCGGTGACCAGATAGTCGACACGATCCTCGCCCGCGCCAAGGGCTCCACCATGCCCTGGGCGATGGTGCTGATCGCCTCGGTGATCGGTCTGCCGCTCTTCTTCGAGGTCGGCATCGTCCTGCTGATCCCGGTCGTGCTGATGGTCGCCAAGCGCGGCAACTACTCCCTGATGCGGATCGGCATCCCGGCGCTGGCCGGTCTCTCCGTGATGCACGGACTGATCCCGCCGCACCCCGGACCGCTGGTGGCGATCGACGCCCTCGACGCCAATCTGGGCATCACCCTCGGCCTCGGTGTGCTGGTCTCGATCCCGACCGTGATCATCGCCGGCCCGCTCTTCGCGAAGTACGCGGCCCGCTGGGTGGACGTCCCCGCGCCCGAGAACATGATCCCGGCCCGGCCCTCCGAGGACCTGGAGAAGCGCCCCGGCTTCGGCGCGACCGTCTTCACGGTGCTGCTGCCGGTCGTCCTGATGCTGTCGAACGCGCTCGTCGAGATCGTGATCGACAACCCGGAGAACCCGGTCCAGAAGGTCACCGACGTCATCGGCTCCCCGCTGATCGCGCTGCTGGCCGCGGTCCTGGTCGGACTCTTCACGCTGGGCCGCGCGGCCGGCTTCACCAAGGAGCGGATCTCCTCCACCGTCGAGAAGTCCCTCGCCCCGATCGCGGGCGTGCTGATGATCGTCGGCGCGGGCGGCGGCTTCAAGCAGACCCTGATCGACGTCGGCGTGGGCCAGATGATCCTGGACTTCTCCGAGGACTGGTCCATCCCGACCCTGCTGCTGGCCTGGCTGATCGCGGTCGCGATCCGGCTGGCGACCGGTTCGGCGACGGTCGCGACGATCTCCGCCGCAGGTCTGGTGGCCCCGCTGGCCGTCGGTATGACGAGCACCGAGTCGGCGCTGCTGGTCCTGGCGATCGGCTGTGGCTCGCTCTTCTTCAGCCATGTCAACGACGCCGGGTTCTGGCTGGTGAAGGAGTACTTCGGCATGAACGTCGGCCAGACCATCAAGACCTGGTCGGTGATGGAGACGATCATCTCGGTCGTCGGTCTCGTCTTCGTCCTGCTGCTGTCGCTGGTGCTGTAGCGCCGGTACGGCGGGGCGGCCCGGACTCCGGTCCTCAAGGAGCGGCTGCGGCTGCTGCGCGGCCGCCGGATGCTGGCCC
>NZ_JBSFNQ010000191.1:0-4787 GCF_053981115.1 Streptomyces sp. NPDC003691
GGCGTCTTCGCGGGCGTCATGTACCACGACTACGCGGGCCTGCTGGAGAGTTCGCGGGATGCCGCCGAGGGTTCGATGGGATCGGGCGGTACGGGGAGTATCGCGTCGGGCCGGGTGTCGTACACCTTCGGCCTCGAAGGTCCCGCGGTGACGGTGGATACGGCATGTTCGTCGTCGCTGGTGGCGCTGCATCTGGCGGTGCAGGCGTTGCGTCAGGGTGAGTGCAGTCTGGCGCTGGCCGGTGGTGTGACGGTGATGGCGACGCCGGGGACCTTTATCGGGTTCTCGCGTCAGCGTGGTCTTGCGGCCGATGGCCGGTGCAAGGCGTTCGCGGAGGCCGCGGACGGTACGGGCTGGGGCGAGGGTGTCGGCATGCTGCTCGTGGAGCGGCTCTCCGACGCGCGCCGTAACGGCCATCAGGTGCTGGCGGTTGTGCGCGGCTCCGCGGTGAATCAGGACGGTGCGTCGAACGGTCTGACGGCGCCGAACGGTCCTTCGCAGCAGCGGGTGATCCGGCAGGCCCTGGCCTCGGCGGGGCTCTCGGCCGCCGATGTCGACGTCGTGGAAGCCCATGGCACGGGCACCACCCTGGGCGATCCCATCGAGGCGCAGGCCCTGCTCGCCACCTACGGCCAGGACCGGCCGGAGGACCAGCCGCTGCGGCTGGGTTCGGTGAAGTCGAACATCGGTCATACGCAGGCGGCGGCGGGTGTCGCGGGTGTCATCAAGATGGTGATGGCGATGCGGCACGGTGTGATGCCCAAGACACTGCATGTTGATGAGCCGTCGTCGCATGTGGACTGGTCGGCGGGTGCGGTGGAACTACTTACCGAGGCTCGTGAGTGGACGGCTGAGGGGCCGCGCAGGGCTGCGGTGTCGTCCTTCGGTATCAGTGGCACCAACGCACACACCATCATTGAAGAAGTGCCTCGGGCTGAGGGTGAGCGTGCGGAGCCGGTGGTGCCGCCGGTGGTTCCGGTGGTGGTGTCGGCGGGCAGTGCGGAGGCGTTGCGGGGTCAGGCGGAGCGGTTGCTGGGGGTGGATGCGCCGCTGGTGGATATGGCGTTTTCGGCGGCGGTGTCGCGGGCCGCGCTGGAGCAGCGTGCGGTGGTGGTGGGCCGGGACTCGGACGGGGTCCGGGCCGGACTGCGGGCGCTGGCGGACGGGGTGTCGTCGGCCGGTGTCGTACAGGGCACTGCGGGGCCGGGGCGGCTGGCGTTCCTGTTCAGCGGTCAGGGCAGCCAGCGCCTCGGCATGGGCCGGGAGCTGTACGACACGTTTCCGGTGTATGCGGGGGCGTTCGACGCGGTGTGTGAGCGGTTCGAGCTGCCGCTGAAGGATGTGGTGTTCGGGGCGGACGCGGAGGCGCTGAACCGGACGGAGTTCACGCAGGCGGCGCTGTTCGCGGTCGAGGTGGCGTTGTTCCGGCTGGTGGAGTCGTGGGGTGTGCGGCCGGACTTCCTGGCGGGCCACTCCGTGGGTGAGATCGCGGCGGCCCATGTCGCCGGAGTGCTGTCCCTGGACGATGCCTGCACGCTGGTGGCCGCCCGCGGCCGGCTGATGGGCGCGCTGCCCGAGGGTGGCGCGATGGTCGCCGTCGAGGCCTCGGAGGAGGACGTACGTCCGCACCTGACCGATGGTGTGGACATTGCGGCGGTCAACGGGCCGCGCTCGCTGGTCCTGTCGGGCGATGAGGACGCGGTTCTCGCGCTGGCCTCGCGGTGGAAGAACAAGCGGCTGCGGGTGAGCCATGCCTTCCACTCGCATCTGATGGACCCGATGCTGGACGAGTTCCGCACGGTCGCGGAGTCGCTGTCGTACGAGCGGGCGAGTGTGCCCATTGCCGGTCAGCCGGACGAGGTCGATGCCGAGTACTGGGTACGCCATGTCCGGGACGCGGTCCGTTTCCACGACGCCCTGGAGCAGCTCCGTACCGAGGGCGTGACGTCCTTCCTGGAGATCGGTCCCGACGGCATCCTCTCCGCCCTCGCCGACGGCGGTGTTCCGCTGCTGCGGCGCGACCGCTCCGAAGCTGAGTCCGCGGTCACCGCGCTCGCCCGCCTCCACACCACCGGCACCCCCGTCGACTGGGCCGCGCTCTTTACCGGTACCGGCGCCCGCCGCACCGACCTGCCCACCTACGCCTTCCAGCATCAGCACTACTGGCCTCGCGCCGCGGGCCGGACCGGTGACGCGTCCGCCTTCGGCATGGGGGCGACCGGGCATCCGCTGCTCGGCGCCGCCATCGGCCTGGCAAGCGGCAGCGGTGTGGTGTTCACGGGGCGGTTGTCGGTGGAGTCGCATCCGTGGCTGGTTGATCATGTGGTGTCGGGTGCGGTGCTGTTGCCGGGTGCGGCGATGGTGGAGCTGGCGGTGCGGGCGGGTGACCAGGTCGGTTGTGATCTGGTGGAGGAGCTGACGCTGGAGGCTCCGCTGGTGCTGCCCGAGCGGGGTGGTGTCGCGGTTCAGCTGACGGTGGGCGCTGCTGACGACGACGGCCGCCGCACCGTGGAACTGCACTCGTCGGTGGACGAGGTGTGGACGCGGCATGCGAGTGGTGTGCTGGGTTCGGGTGCTCCGGTGGGTGAGGGGCTGGTGGAGTGGCCGCCGGCGGGTGCCGAGGCGGTGGACCTGACCGGGTTCTACGACGGTCTGGAGTACGGTCCCGGGTTCCAGGGTCTTCGTGCCGCGTGGCGGCGCGGGGGCGAGGTGTTCGCGGAGGTCGCGGTCGACGATGCGGCGGGCTTCGGTCTCCATCCCGTCCTGCTGGACTCCGCCCTCCACGCCATCGGCATCGGCGACTTCTTCTCCGACTCCGGGCGGATTCCCTTCTCCTGGTCCGGGGTGTCGCTGACGGCCTCCGGCGCGGCCGCGCTGCGGGTGCGGATCGCCCCCGCGGGGACCGACGCCGTGACCCTGACCCTCGCCGACCCCGAGGGGCTGCCCGTCGCCGAGGTCGGCGCGGTGGTCCTGCGGAAGCTCACCGGTGCCGCCGCGTACGGCGGGCACCACGAGTCGCTGTACGTACCGGAGTGGGCGCACCTGACCATTCCGGCCGCCGAGGCCGACCCGGCGGTCGAGACCGTCCGGATCGCGCCCGGCGACCCGGTCACCGGGGTGCACGAGGAACTGGCCCGGGTGCTGGACCTGCTGCGGTCCCATGACGGCGGCCCGCTGGTCGTCGAGGTGCGGCCCGGGGACCTGGTAGGTGCCGCGGTGTCCGGTCTCGTCCGGTCGGCCCAGTCCGAGGAGCCCGGCCGGTTCACCGTCGTCGAGACGGTGGATTCGCCGTCGCCCGAGCTGCTCGCCGGAGTGCTGGCGTCCGGCGAACCGCATGTCGCCGTCCGCGACGGCAAGGTGTTCGCCCGCCGTCTCGCCCGGGTCCCCGTCACCGTGGCCCCGGAGGCCCACGAGTCCGCCGAGTCCGGGGATCACGCCGAGCCGCCCGCCGAGACCGCCGCGGCTTTCGGCCGGGAAGACGTCGTCCTTGTCACCGGGGCGAACGGCGCCCTGGGCGGACTGGTCGCCCGGCATCTGTTCTTCGGCCACGGCGTACGCAGGCTGGTGCTCGCGAGCCGCCGCGGTGAGGCCGACCCCGTCGCCGTCGACCTGTGGACCGAGCTGACCGAAGTGGGCGCCGATGTCACCGTCGTCGCCTGCGATGTCGCGGACCGGGCGGCCCTCGCGGCCGTACTCGACGGCATCGACGGTCTGACCGGTGTCGTGCACACCGCCGGTGTGCTGGACGACGGTGTCCTGTCGTCGCTGACCCCGGAGCGGATCAGCGCCGTCCTGCGGCCGAAGGTCGACGCGGCCTGGCATCTCCACGAGCTGACCGCGGGCCTCGGCCTGCGCCACTTCGTACTGTTCTCCTCGGCCGCCGGTGTCTTCGGCAACGCGGGCCAGGGCAACTACGCCGCCGCCAACGCCTATCTCGACGCCCTCGCGGAGCACCGCAGGTCCGAGGGCCTGCCCGCGCTCTCCCTCGCCTGGGGACAGTGGGCGTCGGGCATGACCGGACGGAACACCTCCGGCGCGCTGACCCCGGACGAGGGACTGGCGCTCTTCGACACCGCCCACGGCCTCACCGCACCCGTCCTGGTACCGATCAGGCTGGACCTCGCGCCCGGCGGCCCCGTGCCGCCGCTGCTGCGCGGACTTGTACGCGGGCCGGTACGGCGCAGTGTGCGGACGGGAACGCCCGAAGCGGCGCACGGCCTGGCCCGGCTGCCGGCCGCCGACCGCTCGCGCGCCCTGCTGGAGACCGTGCGGTCCGAGGTCGCCGCCGTACTCGGCTACGCCGGTACGGAGGAGGTGGACCCCGAGCGCGCGTTCGGCGACCTGGGCTTCGACTCGCTGACCGCACTGGAGCTGCGGAACCGGCTGAACGCGGCCACCGGGCTGAAGCTCCCCGCCACGCTGATCTTCGACTATCCGACGGCGCTGGTCCTGGCGGACCATCTGCTGGAGCAGTTGTTCGGCGGCGCCGAGCGGGCCGCCGAGACCGTGGTGGCGGCCGACGCCGACGAGCCGATCGCGATCGTCGGTATGGCGTGCCGTTTCCCGGGCGGGGTGTCCTCGCCGGAGGAGCTGTGGGAGCTGGTGGCCGGGGGGACCGATGCCGTCGGGGACTTCCCGGCCGACCGTGGCTGGGACATCGAGCGGCTGTACCACCCGGACCCGGACCACCCGGGGACCTCGTACGCCCGCGAAGGCGGTTTCCTCTACGACGCAGCGGAGTTCGACCCCGCGTTCTTCGGCATTTCACCGCGTGAGGCCATCGGTAC
>NZ_JBSFNQ010000192.1:0-4706 GCF_053981115.1 Streptomyces sp. NPDC003691
GCCAGCGCGACCAGGGACCCGGTCCGCTGTCCGCTCAGCCAGCCGGGGCCGAGCACCGCGGCCCGCTCCAGCAGCCGTCCCCGCAGCACCGATTCGACCGGTGCGGCAAGCCGCGGTTCCGACACCCCGCCCGGGAGGGGCTGGCTCAGCCTCCGAACTCCTGGAGGCCCTTCAGCGCCTGGTCCAGCAGTGCCTGCCGGCCCTCCAGCTCCTTGGTGAGCTTGTCGGCCCTGGCGTTGTTGCCGGACGCGCGCGCCGTGTCGATCTGGTCACGCAGCTTGTCCACGGCGGCCTGGAGCTGGCCCGTCAGACCCGCGGCACGGGCCCGCGCCTCGGGGTTCGTCCGGCGCCACTCGTTCTCCTCGGACTCCTGGATGGCGCGCTCGACCGCGTGCATCCGGCCCTCGACCCGAGGCCGGGCGTCCCGCGGTACATGACCGATGGCCTCCCAGCGCTCGTTGATGCCCCGGAACGCCGCCCGGGCGGCCTTGAGGTCGGTGACCGGCACCAGGCGCTCCGCCTCGGCCGCCAGCTCCTCCTTGAGCTTCAGGTTCTCCGTCTGCTCGGCGTCCCGCTCGGCGAACGCCTCGCCGCGTGCGGCGAAGAAGACGTCCTGGGCGCCGCGGAAGCGGTTCCACAGATCGTCCTCGGCCTCGCGCTGGGCGCGGCCCGCCGCCTTCCAGTCGGTCATCAGCTCGCGGTAGCGGGCCGCGGTGACCCCCCAGTCCGTGGAGTTGGAGAGCGACTCGGCCTCGGCGACCAGTGCCTCCTTCGCCTTGCGGGCCTCCTCGCGCTGGGCGTCCAGGGACGCGAAGTGGGACTTGCGCCGCTTGGAGAAGGCCGAGCGGGCGTGCGAGAAGCGGTGCCACAGCTCGTCGTCCGACTTCCGGTCGAGCCGGGGGAGGCCCTTCCAGGTGTCGACCAGGGCTCGGAGCCGCTCGCCGGCGGAGCGCCACTGCTCGCTCCGGGCCAGCTCCTCGGCCTCGGCGACCAGGTCCTCCTTGGCCTTGCGGGCCTCGTCGTGCTGCTTGGCCCGCTGGACCTTGCGCTCCTCACGGCGCCGGTCGACCGTCTCGATCAGGGTGTCGAGCCGTCGCCCGAGCGAGGCGAGGTCACCGACGGCATGGTGCTCGGAGACCTGCTGCCGCAGATGGTCGATGGCCGTCTGGGCGTCCTTGGCCGACAGATCGGTGGTCTTCACCCGCTTTTCGAGGAGATCGATCTCGACGACCAGACCTTCGTACTTGCGCTCGAAATAGGCGAGGGCCTCCTCGGGAGTCCCGGCCTGCCACGATCCGACGACCTGCTCGCCGTCGTCAGTACGCACGTACACGGTGCCCGTCTCGTCGACACGGCCCCACGGGTCGCTGCTCACAGCGCCTCCTCCACCTGATGCCCACCGAGGGAGTTCACCCCGGGCATCGTCCACAGTTTCCAGGGGCGAGCCGCGCCCGCCCTGCACAACGCCAATCTAGGCGACCGGTCGCCCGGCTGTCCGCACTCGGCGCCCACGCATTTCCCGCACCGGGAAGTGCCGGTGTCCGCTCCGCCGCGCGGGGCGGCGGAGCGGCACGGACCGGCGCCGGCCGGTTACGCCTTGCTCACGGTCACCTTCTCCACGGTCACCGCCGACTTCGGCGCGCCGTCCTTGGCATTGCCCTCGACACCGGCGGCCGCGACCTTCTGGACCGCCTTCAGCCCGGCGGCGTCCATCGTGCCGAAGGGCGTGTACGTGGGCGGGAGCCTGGTCTCCTTGTAGACCAGGAAGAACTGGCTGCCGCCGGAGTTGGGCTGACCGGTGTTGGCCATCGCGACGGTGCCCGCCGGGAAGACCACCGAACCGTCGGTGCCCGCCTTGCCGAGCGCGGTCAGGTTCTCGTCGGGGATGTTGTAGCCGGGGCCCCCGGTGCCGTCGCCCTTGGGGTCGCCGCACTGGAGGACGAAGATGCCCTCGGTGGTCAGCCGGTGGCACTTGGTCTTGGTGAAGTAGCCCTTGTCGGCGAGCGCCTTGAACGAGTTCACCGTGCGGGGGGTCTTCGCCGCGTCCATCGCGATCGACACATTGCCCTGGCTGGTGGTCATGGCCATCGTGTACTTCGCCTTGGCGTCGACCGCCATCTTCGGCTCGGGCACCTTGGGCTCGTCGGCGGGCGGCGAGTTCTCCTGGGACGGGGTGCTCTTGTCCCCGGCCACGGTCTGCTTGTCCTTGTCGTCCTTGTCGTCCCAGGTGGTCGCGGCCACGACCGCACCGCCCACCAGGAGCAGGACCACCCCGGCGGCGATCGCGCCGTTCCGCCGGTTCCGCCTGCGGGCCACCGCCCGGCGCTGCTGCTGACGCTCGAACTTCTCCCGGGCGAGCTGCCGCCGCCGCTGATCGCTGCTGACCACCGAGTCTGCTCCTTCTCCGTCCGCGTCACCCCTGGTGTCGTGCGGGTTGCGCGGAGTGCTGTGGTTGCTGTGATTGTCGTGGGCTGCCGTGGTTCCACCGTACGGGCACGGCCGTCCGTGCCCCGCGTGCCCGTACCGTATACGGGTTGGCTGTGGGAGCAGCAGGGCCGGTAGGCTCTGACCTGTCGCAATTCCGTGCCGTCCGGCGCTCCGCCGGCCACTTCGCCGACCACCCAACGAGGACATACGTGCTTATTGCCGGGTTCCCCGCCGGGGCCTGGGGGACCAACTGCTACCTGGTCGCCCCCGCCGCCGGCGAGGAGTGCGTGATCATCGATCCCGGCCACCAGGCCGCCGACGGTGTGGCCGAGGCAGTCGCCAAGCACCGCCTGAAGCCCGTCGCCGTCGTCCTCACCCACGGCCATATCGACCATGTCGCCTCGGTGGTCCCGGTCTGCGGCGCACACGACGTGCCCGCCTGGATCCACCCGGCCGACCGCTACATGATGAGCGACCCGGAGAAGGCGCTCGGCCGTTCCTTCGGTACGCAGCTGATGGGCGAGCTGACCGTGGGCGAGCCGTCCGACGTGCACGAGCTGACCGACGGCTCGGTGCTGGGTCTGGCGGGCATGGAGCTGACCGTGTCGCATGCGCCCGGCCATACCAAGGGGTCGGTGACCTTCGGGCTGCCCGAGACCGGCGATATCCCGCCGGTGTTCTTCTCGGGCGACCTGCTCTTCGCCGGCTCCATCGGACGCACCGACCTGCCCGGCGGGGATCACGCCGAGATGCTCGACTCGCTGGCACGTGTCTGCCTGCCGCTCGACGACTCGACCGTGGTGCTCTCCGGACACGGCCCCCAGACGACCATCGGCCGTGAGCGCGCCACCAATCCGTATCTGCGCGAGGTGGCGGCCGGCCTGGGGAGCATCGACGCTCCCCGACGAGGAATGTGACGAGAGAACTGCCGTGAGTCTTTTCCAGGCCCCCAAGGGCACCTACGATCTGCTGCCGCCCGCCTCCGCGAACTTCCTCGCGGTGCGCGAGGCGATCGCCGCCCCGCTGCGCAACTCGGGTTACGGCTATGTGGAGACCCCGGGCTTCGAGGACGTCGACCTCTTCGCCCGCGGTGTCGGCGAGTCCACCGACATCGTGACCAAGGAGATGTACACCCTCACCACCAAGGGCGGCAGTAGGCTGGCGCTGCGCCCCGAGGGCACCGCGTCCGTGCTGCGGGCCGCGCTGGAGGCCAGTCTGCACAAGCAGGGCGCGCTGCCGGTGAAGCTCTGGTACTCGGGCTCGTACTACCGCTACGAGCGCCCCCAGGCGGGCCGCTACCGCCACTTCTCCCAGGTCGGGGCCGAGGCCATCGGTGCGGAGGACCCGGCGCTGGACGCCGAGCTGATCATCCTGGCCGACCAGGCGTACCGCTCCCTCGGGCTGCGCCACTTCCGCATCCTGCTGAACAGCCTCGGCGACAAGGAGTGCCGCCCGGTCTACCGTGAGGCGCTCCAGTCCTTCCTGCGCGGTCTCGACCTCGACGAGGAGACCCGCCGCCGGATCGAGATCAACCCGCTGCGGGTCCTCGACGACAAGCGCGCCGAGGTACAGCGGCAGCTCGCCGGGGCGCCGGTGCTCGCCGACCACCTGTGCGACGCCTGCCGGGCGTACCACAAGGAGGTCCGTGAGCTGCTGGCGGAGGCGGGCGTGGCCTTCGAGGACGACGACCGTCTGGTGCGCGGCCTCGACTACTACACCCGCACCACGTTCGAGTTCGTCCACGACGGTCTGGGCTCCCAGTCCGCGGTGGGCGGCGGCGGCCGCTACGACGGCCTCTCCGAGATGATCGGCGGCCCCGCGCTGCCGTCCGTCGGCTGGGCCCTCGGGGTCGACCGTACGGTGCTGGCGCTGGAGGCCGAGGGCGTCACCCTCGATATCCCGCCCGCCACCAGCGTGTACGCCGTTCCTCTGGGCGAGGAGGCGCGCCGGGTGCTGTTCGGCGTGGTCACCGCGCTCCGCAGGGAGGGCATCGCCGCGGACTTCTCGTACGGCGGCCGCGGCATCAAGGGCGCCATGAAGGCGGCCAACCGCAGCGGCGCCCGCTACACCATCGTGGCCGGTGACCGGGATCTGGCCGAGGGCCACGTCCAGCTCAAGGACATGGAGTCCGGCGAGCAGACCCCCGTACCCCTCTCGGACATCGCGGAGGCCCTCCGCACCCGGCTGGCCTGACGGCCGGTCCCGCGGTCCCGCCCCGGCGGGACCGCCGCCGGGTACGGCATACGGCGGTGACCGCCGTACCCCGGTCCCGGCGCCGC
>NZ_JBSFNQ010000193.1:0-4637 GCF_053981115.1 Streptomyces sp. NPDC003691
CCGCTGTCGGCGAGCATGAACGCGATGCGCTCCGCGGGCAGCTCCAGATCGACAGGGAGATACGCCGCTCCGGCCCGCCAGACCGCCAGCACTGCCGTGATCATGCGGGCGCCGCGCGGCAAGCAGAGGCCCACCACCGAATCCGGCCCCACTCCGTGGGCACGCAGCCCCCGGGCGACGCGCTCGCTCTCCTCGGCGAGCTGCGCATATGTCAGCTCGGTTCCTTCCGCGACCAGGGCCACGGCTTCCGGGAACTCCTCCGCGCGGCGCAGGAAAAGCTCGTGCACACCGGAGCTCCGGACGGCCACGGCCGTCTCGTTCCAATCGCGGAGCACCGTGTCACGCTCATCCGGCCTGAGCAGGACCACGCCTCCGAGCCGCGTACGGGGCGCCTCGGTGACCGTCTCCACCACCCGGACGAACCAGTTCGCGATCCGCTCGGCGGTCGGCGCGTCGAACAGGTCGGCGGCGACAGTGAGCGCTCCCCGGCATCCGGCGGGACGTCCGTCCGCGTCGAAGGTCTCCGCCATCGACACATTGAGGTCGAACCGCGCCGACCCCGTCGAGGTTCCGTCAGTCGTCGGCGCACCATCGCTGGTGCGCGCCTCCGGCAGTTCCAGCGCGGCGCGGTCGGTGTTCTGAAGGGTCAGCATCACCTGGAACAGCGGATGCCGCGACATCGACCGCTCGGGCGCCAATTCCTCCACCAGCTTCTCGAACGGCACGTCCTGATGCGCGAAGGCGTCCAGGCCTGCCCGTCGAACCCGCGCCAGCACCTCCCGGAACTCCGGATCCCCGGACAGGTCCGTCCGGATGACCAGGGAGTTCACGAAGAAGCCGACCAGCGCGTCCAGCGCATCGTCCGTACGCCCCGCCACGGCCGAGCCGATCGGAATGTCGGTGCCCGCGCCGAGCCGGGACAGCGTCACCGCGAGGGCCGCCTGCAGCACCATGAACGGCGTCGCGCCCTCGGCACGGGCCAGCGTCGCCAGCCGCCCGTGCACATCCGCCGCGAGCCTCAGCGGTACGACATGACCGCGGTGGCCGGCCACCGCGGGCCGTGACCGGTCCACGGGCAGCGTCAGCTCCTCCGGCGCTCCGGCGAGAGCCTGCCGCCAGTACTCCACCTGGGACGACAGCAGGCTCTCCGGGTCGGACTCGTCGCCGAGGAGATCACGCTGCCAGAGCGCGTAGTCGGCGTACTGCACCGGCAGGGCCTGCCAGCCGGGCGCTTCGCCGCCGAGCCGCGCGGTGTACGCCGTGGAGATGTCCCGGCCCAGCGGGGCCATCGACCAGCCGTCCGTCGCGATGTGGTGGATCAGGACGACGAGTACGTCTTCGTCCGCCCCGGACCTGAACAGCGACGCCCGGATCGGGAGCTCTGCCGCAAGGTCAAAGGAGTGTTGTACGGCAAGGTCGACCGCTTCCGTCAGTCCGTTCGGGTCGACTTCGGCGACGTGGAGCGCCCAGTCGAGCAAACCCGGATCGAGGACGCGCTGGTACGGCTCGCCGTCGATGGCGGGGAACACCGTCCGCAGGGACTCGTGACGCTCGACGACATCCCGGAGAGCTGCCGCAAGGGCAGTGGGGTCGACGGCGGCCAGCCGCACCACCAGGGGGATGTTGTAGGTGGGGCTCGGGCCTTCGAGCCTGTTCAGGAACCAGAGACGCTGTTGGGCGAAGGAGAGGGGGACGCGCTCGGGCCGGGTTCCCGGGCGGAGCGGTGTGCGGGCGTGCTCGGTGCGCGTCGCGGCGAGCCGCGCGGCGAAGGCCGCGGGGGACGGGTTCTCGAAGAGGGTGCGGACCTCGACTTCCAGAGCGAGGACGGTACGGATGCGGGAGACCAGGCGTACGGCGAGGAGGGAGTGGCCGCCGAGTTCGAAGAAGTTGTCGTCCACGCCGACCGTATCCAGTCCGAGGACGTCGGCGAACACCGCGCAGAGGATCTCCTCCTGGACGGATACCGGGGCCCGGCCCCCGTCCGAGGTGAAGTCGGGAGCAGGGAGGGCCGTACGGTCGAGCTTGCCGTTCACCGTCAGAGGGAGTTCAGGGAGAGCCACGAAGGCGGCCGGGACCATGTACTCCGGCAACCGTCCGGCGACGAACTCGCGCAACCCGTCCGTGTCCGGTGCGACCACGTAGGCGATCAGGGCGCTGTCGCGGACGATGACCGCGGCCTGGGTGACAGCGGGGTGGGTGAGGAGTACGGCTTCGACCTCACCGGGCTCGATACGGAAGCCGCGGATCTTGACCTGGTCGTCCGCACGCCCGGCGAACACGAGCTGCCCGTCATCCGTCCAGCGGGCCAGGTCACCCGTCCGGTACATCCGCTCACCACCGGGGCCATGCGGGCAGGCGACGAACCGCTCGGCGGTGAGGCCTGGGCGGTTCACATAGCCCCGGGCCAGCCCGGCACCCGCCACATACAGCTCACCCGCAACACCCACCGGCACCGGCTCAAGACGCCCGTCCAGAACATACAGGCGGGTGTTCGCGACCGGACGGCCGAACGGGACCGAACCGGGCCTGTCCGGGTCCACGTCGGAAGCCGCGACCATCACCGTGGCCTCGGTCGGACCGTAGGTGTTCACCAGCCGCCGGCCCGAGGACCACACCCGCGCCGCCGACTCACCAATCGCCTCAGCACCTACCAGCAGTGTTTCCACCCGCCCGAGAACTGCCGGATCGAGCACCCCGAGCAGTGACGGCACGACCGATGCCGCGGTGATTCCTTCCAGCTCCGCCAGCCGCGACGGCTCCTCCCGCTGTTCCTCCGACGCAATCCACAACGCCGCACCCGACGACAGCGCCACCGCCACATCCAGCACGGATGCGTCGAACCCGAACGAAGCAAACTGCAACACCCCGGCACCAGGGCCCGCACCCATCACCGGCCCGAACACCGACACCAGATTCACCAAAGAACCGTGCGCAACCGCCACACCCTTCGGAACACCCGAAGAACCCGACGTATAAATCACATACGCCAACCCCGAAAGGTCCGCGGAAGCACTGGCGGATGCCGGTTCGCAGTTCCTGGACTCCACCAACTCCTCCGGCCCCACCAGCAGGTCCGCACCCGAATCGGCAAGCATGAACTCCTGCCGTTCCACCGGCAGCGAACCATCCACCGGCAGATAAGCCGCCCCCGCCTTCCACACCCCCAAAATGCCGACCACCATCTCGGCTCCCCGGCCCAGGCGCAGGCCCACCACCGACTCCACGCCCACACCACGCCCCCGCAACCACCCGGCCAACCGACCCGCCGCAGCGTCCAACTCCGCATACGACACCCGCACCCCATCAGCCACCACTGCGAGGGCATCCGGATCGGCAGCCACCCAACCCTCGAACAACCCCAGCACCGACACCGCCGGGACCACATCCGCCCCGGTCGCATTCCACTCACTCAGGACACGGCCCCGCTCCACCGCATCGAGAGCCGCCACCTCCCGCAACGGCATATCCACCGCACCATCGCAGGTAGCGGCAAGGGCGCTCAGAACGTTCTCCGTCGTCGTCCTCAGCAACTGTCCGACCGTGGTCGCGTCGATCGGCGCGATGGCTTCGACCGTGAAGCCGATGTCGTCCGGCCCCATGTCGTTCACCGCGACGGTCAGTGGGTAGTTGGTGCGTTCCCTTGTCAGGACGCTCCGCATGCCCTCGAAGGGACGTCGCTCGTCGTCAGCGTCCGTGCTCTGGTCGGCGTGCCGGTAGTTCAGCAGCGAGGTGAAGAGGGGCGTGTTCCCGTCGACACCGCTGGCGCTCTGGGCCACCGCAAGCGGCGCGTGCTCATGCTCCAGCAGGGCTGCCAACTGGGACCTCATGGCCTCGACCGCGCCCCTGACACCGAGCCGGTCCGTGCGGAGCCGTACGGGAAGGGTGTTGATGAACGGCCCCAGGACGCGGTCCGACGCCTCACCCGCGTTCATCCGGCCGAACAGCACCGTGCCGAACACGACGTCGTCACGCCCCGCCAGTACTGCCAGCACCCGCGCCCACACCACGTGCAGGACCGTGGCGGGACTCACGCCCAGCGTCCGGGCCAGCTCCCTCAGGTGTACCGCGGTCTCCGGTGAGAGCCGGACCTGTTCGGTCACCACGTCGCCGCCGCCGCGGACATCGAGAACACCCAGGGGAGCCGTTGGCTCGGTGACATCACCCAGCAGCTCGGCGAAGAACTGCTCATGCTCTGCGCGCGAGACTCCTCGTGTCCGGGCGACGAAGTTACGGAAAGGCATGGCAGCGGCAAGCCGCTCCGTCCGGCCGCTCAGTACCTCCCACATCTCGCGGAGCAGGACGTCCATACCCAGGTGGTCCTGGAGCATGTGGTGCATCCGCAGCGCGACCTGCCAACGTCCGCCAGCGGCTTCCGCGATGTGCAGATCCATCAGCGGGGCCCGCTCCAGGTCCATGGCCGAGCCGGCCCGGGCCATCAGGGCATCGGTCTGCTCACCGTCGAATCGGTGCTCGACAACGGGGAGGGTCGCGCGGCGCCGGACGACCTGGACCGGCTCGCGCAGACCGTCCCAGACGATGCCCGTGCGGTAGATGTCACCTGGTCTCCAGCGCCCGGTGCGCGTCCGCCGCGCGGGCCAGGGGGAAGCGCTGGACGGTACGCGGGGACCGGGGCGGTC
>NZ_JBSFNQ010000194.1:0-4302 GCF_053981115.1 Streptomyces sp. NPDC003691
CCCGGGGACGGCCGGCCGCGTCGCGGACCCGCGGAGCGCGGTCCGGGCCCGGATCCGGCGGCCCGTGCCCTGGGCCTCCGGCCGGGGGAGTTCGACCTCGCCGTCCAGCTCGGACTGCTGCGCACGGTCCGCGGCCCCGCCGGAGAGCCGCCGAGGGCCGACCGGGCGGACATCGAGCGGCTGCGGAACAGCGAGGACCGGCTGGCGGCCCTCCGCCGCCGGGTGAGTACGGTCGGCACCCGGGCGGGTGCCGAGCTGATCTCCGTCAGCCCCCGGCGGTTCACCCGCCTGGCCAGGGCCGGGTATATCGTTCCCGTCCGGTTCTCCCTGAACCGCTACCGGGCCGTCGTCTGGCACTATCTCGCGGACGACGTCGAGGAGTTCGCCCGGGCCCGCCCCGGACTGCTCACCGGCCGGGCGGACCCCGAGCTGCGCGCCCTGATCGAAGCGGGAACCGACCGGCGCCCGCGGCAGTGGCGCGGCAGGCGGCTCGGCCTCGCCCTGCGGATCACCGACGACCCCTGGGAGCGGGCCGCGGCGGCCGCCGCCCTGCTCGACCCCCCGGTTGTCCGGGACCTGGTTCCCGATCCCGGGGCACGGGCCCGGCTCGACGCGCTGCGGCCTGGCCTCGGCCGTCCCCGGCCCGGTTCGCCCGCGGCGCGGGCCGTGGTCGAACGGCTGTCGTGGGCGGCCGACCCCGACGAGATCGTCTGGTACGAGACTCTGCTCCGCCGGGAGCTGCGCCGGACCGGGGCCGACTGCCCCGCCACCGGTGCCGGATCCCGGCCGGACGGCCGGTATTCCGGGGCGGCCGTCCCGCCACCCGTACCGGTACGAGTCCGCGCCGTGGCCGCCGCCCCGCCGGATGCCCCCGTATCCGCTGCCGCCCCGGCACCACCCGCGCCCCCGGCACCGCCTGCACCTCCGGGCCGGCCGCCCGTCCCGGCGCGCCCGCCGCGGACATCCCGCCGCCGCGGCGGTCGGCTGCTCGCCCGGCTCCGCCCGGGCACGCGTCGGGCCCCGGCGTGACCCCTCGGGAGAACCCCTCGGGGGACGCCGGGGCGGAAGACCCCGGTCAGGGAGCGGCCGTGTCGTGGGACGCGCTGACCGCCGATGCCACGGTGGCCCCACCGCCCTCCTGTACCGCCTGCACCACCCACTGGTGCAGCACACGGCTGTCGTCCTCGGTCAGACAGGGCGTGGGGCTGCCCGACAGGGTGAACCAGTCGGACGCGCCGCTGTACTGCACCGCGACGCGCGCCTCACCACCGGCCCAGGTGGTGTGCACAGTGAGATCCCCGGTCAGAACGCCGACTTCGTCGGTGAGTACACCTCCGCGCCCGGAATAGACCCCGGTCGTGGTCCACGATGCCCAGCTCATCCTCCCAGGCTCGCACCACCGGGCCCGATATGCGACCGAGGTGGTTCCTCCACGGCCGGTTCCGGGCCTTCCGGGTGCCTTCCACGGCTGCCCGGGGCGGTCTCCGGCGCGGCCGGCGACCGGCCGTGCACCCTCCGTGTAGCGCAACTGAGGGGCTGCTTAAGAAATCCTCGATGGACGCCCGGGGCCCTTACTGGGCAGATTGGTCCCGGCCTTCCAGCCCTCTGACCGGCTCTGTCACCGTTTGCGGCTTCCGTCCCGGCTGTCGCAGCCTGTCACTGACCCGTGCCGTGCCCGCCCTCCGCATCCCGCCAGGAGCCGCCCGATGAAGGCCCTCGTCAAACAGCACGCCGAGCCCGGACTCTGGCTCGTGGACGTGCCCGAACCGGAGCCCGGCCCCGGAGACGTGCTGATCAAGGTGCTCCGTACCGGCATCTGCGGCACGGACCTGCACATCCGCTCCTGGGACAGCTGGGCCCGAGGCGCCGTCAGCACCCCCCGCATCCTGGGCCACGAGTTCGTCGGAGAGGTCGCCGCGCTCGGCCCCGGGGTCGCGGACATCGCCGTCGGCGACCTGGTCAGCGGCGAGGGGCATCTGGTCTGCGGCCGGTGCCGCAACTGTCTCGCCGGACGGCGCCACCTCTGCCGCAGTACCGTCGGGCTCGGTGTCGGACGGGACGGGGCGTTCGCCGAGTACGTCGTCCTCCCCGCGGGGAACGTATGGGTGCACCGCGCCCCCGTCGACCTCGATATCGCGGCCATCTTCGACCCCTTCGGCAACGCCGTGCACACCGCGCTCTCCTTCCCCCTGGTCGGCGAGGACGTACTGATCACCGGAGCCGGACCGATCGGCATCATGGCCGCGGCCGTCGCCCGGCACGCCGGTGCCCGGCACGTCGCGATCACCGACATCAGCGACGCCCGGCTGGAGATCGCCCGCAAGGCCGGAGCCGACCTCACGCTGAACGTCGGCCGCCACCCGGTCGCCGAGGCCCAGCGCAGACTCGGGCTCAAGGAGGGCTTCGACATCGGCCTGGAGATGTCCGGCCGCCCCGAGGCGCTCCGCGAGATGGTCGACAACATGACCCACGGCGGCCGGATCGCCCTGCTCGGTCTGCCCGCCGAGGAATTCGCCGTCGACTGGTCGAAGATCGTCACCTCCATGATCACCATCAAGGGGATCTACGGCCGGGAGATGTTCGAGACCTGGTACGCCATGACGGTCCTGCTGGAGGCCGGGCTGGACCTCAGTCCCGTCATCACGGGAACCTACGGCTACCGGGACCACCGGGCCGCCTTCGACGAGGCCGCCACCGCCCGCAGCGGAAAAATCATTCTCGACTGGACGGGCTGACCCGCCGCCACCCGGGCCCGCCCGGCCGGGACACCGCCCGCCGCCGCGGCCCCCACGACCGTTCACCCGCGAAGCCCCGCCCGGCAGCCGCCGGCGAATCCCAGGGAGCAGCCCCCATGTACGCGTCCGTCCGCGACGACCTCCGCGCCACCCTCGACGAGATCCGCGACGCCGGACTTCACAAGCCCGAGCGGGTGATCGGCACCCCGCAGGGCGCCAGCGTCTCCGTCGCCGGAGGCCCCGGCGAGCCCACACCGGTCCTCAACTTCTGCGCCAACAACTACCTCGGCCTCGCCGACCACCCCGATGTGGTGGCCGCGGCCAAGGACGCCCTCGACCGCTGGGGCTACGGCATGGCCTCGGTGCGGTTCATCTGCGGCACCCAGGACGTCCACAAGGAGTTGGAGGCCCGGCTCTCCGCCTTCCTCGGCCAGGAGGACACGATCCTCTACTCCTCCTGCTTCGACGCCAACGGCGGCGTCTTCGAGACCCTCCTCGGCCCCGAGGACGCGGTGATCTCCGACGCCCTCAACCACGCGTCCATCATCGACGGCATCCGGCTCTCCAAGGCCGCCCGGCACCGCTACGCCAACCGCGACCTCGGCGAGCTGGAGCAGCGGCTCAAGGAGACCCGGGACGCCCGCCGCAGGCTGATCGTCACCGACGGCGTCTTCTCCATGGACGGCCATGTGGCCCCCCTCGCCGAGATCTGCGATCTCGCCGACCGCTACGACGCCCTGGTGATGGTGGACGACTCCCACGCCGTCGGTTTCATCGGCGCCGGCGGCCGCGGCACTCCGGAGCTGGCGGGCGTGACGGACCGCGTCGACATCCTCACCGGCACCCTCGGGAAGGCCCTCGGCGGCGCCTCCGGCGGCTATGTCGCCGCCCGCGCCGAGATCGTCGCCCTGCTCCGCCAGCGCTCCCGCCCCTATCTCTTCTCCAACTCCCTCGCCCCCGTGATCGCCGCCGCCTCCCTCACGGTCCTGGACCTCCTGGAGAACGCCGGCGAACTGCGCCGACGTCTTGCCGGGAACACCGCGCTCTTCCGCCGGGGGATGACCGAGGCCGGATTCACCATCCTCCCCGGTGACCACCCCATCGTTCCCGTCATGATCGGCGATGCCGCCGAGGCGGCCCGGATGGCGGAACTCCTCCTCGACCGGGGGGTCTACGTCATCGGCTTCTCCTACCCCGTGGTCCCCCTGGGGCAGGCCCGGATCCGCGTCCAGCTGTCCGCCGCCCACTCCCCGGAGGACGTCCGGCACGCCGTGGCCGCGTTCGCCGAGGCCAGGGAGGTGCTGGCCGCGGAGTGAGGGCTGGCAGGATGGCGGGGTGATCGACCCCCGACGGCTGCGCATCCTGCGAGCCGTGGCGGACCACCGTACGGTGACCGCCGCGGCCGCCGCGCTCTATCTGACCCCGTCCGCCGTTTCCCAGCAGCTCAGCACCCTGGAGCAGGAGACCGGACACGCCCTGCTCATCCGGGGCGGCAAGGGCGTCCGGCTCACCCCGGCCGGGGAGATCCTGCTCACCCACACCCATGCGGTCCTGGCCCAGCTGGAGC
>NZ_JBSFNQ010000195.1:0-4295 GCF_053981115.1 Streptomyces sp. NPDC003691
GGCTCCGCGGTGAATCAGGACGGTGCGTCGAACGGTCTGACGGCGCCGAACGGTCCTTCGCAGCAGCGGGTGATCCGGCAGGCCCTGGCCTCGGCCGGGCTCTCCGCGGCCGATGTCGATGTCGTGGAAGCCCATGGCACGGGCACCACCCTGGGTGACCCCATCGAGGCACAGGCCCTGCTCGCCACCTACGGCCAGGACCGCGAAACACCCCTCCGGCTGGGCTCGGTGAAGTCCAACATCGGCCACACGCAGGCCGCGGCCGGTGTCGCCGGTGTCATCAAGATGGTCATGGCCATGCGGCACGGCGTGATGCCCAAGACTCTGCATGTCGACGAACCGTCGACCCATGTGGACTGGTCGGCGGGCGCCGTCGAACTGCTCACCGAGGCCCGGGACTGGCCCGAGCTGGAGCGCCCGCGCCGAGCCGCCGTCTCCTCCTTCGGCATCAGCGGCACCAACGCCCACACCATCATCGAGCAGCCGCCCGCCGCCGAACCGGCCGGGCCGCGACCCGAAAACGGTCTCGTACCCCCGCTGGTGCTCTCGGCCCGTACCGGCGAATCCCTGCGCGAACAGGCCGGACGACTGCGGGCGTTCATCGCCGCACGGCCCGACGTACGGCTGGACGACATCGCCCACTCGCTGCTGACACGAGCCGACTGGGAGTACCGCGCCGTCGTCACGGGCCGGGACCGGGACCAGCTACTGAACGGTCTCGCCGACCTCGCGGACGGCACGGCAGAAGGCACCGCGGAGGGTACGCCCGCCCCCGGCCGGACGGCGTTCCTGTTCAGCGGTCAGGGGAGTCAGAGGCTGGGGATGGGCCGGGAGCTGTACGAGGCGTTCCCGGTGTACGCGGGGGCGTTCGACGCGGTCTGCGGCCGGTTTGAGCTGCCGCTGAAGGATGTGGTGTTCGGCGGGGACGCGGAGGTGCTGAACCGTACGGAGTTCACGCAGGCTGCGTTGTTCGCGGTCGAGGTGGCGCTGTTCCGGCTGGTGGAGTCGTGGGGTGTCCGCCCCGGCTTCCTGGCGGGTCATTCGGTGGGTGAGATCGCGGCCGCGCATGTCGCGGGGGTGCTGTCGCTGGAGGACGCGTGCACGCTGGTGGCCGCCCGTGGCCGGCTGATGGGGGCGCTGCCCGAGGGTGGCGCGATGGTTGCCGTCGAGGCCTCGGAAGAGGACGTACGCCCGTATCTCACCGAGGGCGTGGACATCGCGGCGGTCAACGGTCCGCGCTCGCTGGTCCTGTCCGGTGACGAGGACGCGGTTCTCGCGCTGGCCGGGCGGTGGAAGAACAAGCGCCTGCGCGTCAGCCATGCCTTCCACTCGCACCTCATGGACCCGATGCTGGACGAGTTCCGCACGGTCGCGGAGTCGCTGTCTTACGAGCGGGCGAGTGTGCCCATCGCCGGTCAGCCCGCCCGCGTCGATGCCGAGTACTGGGCACGGCATGTCCGGGACGCGGTCCGTTTCCACGACGCCCTGGAGTGGCTGCGTACCGAGGGCGTGACGTCCTTCCTGGAGATCGGCCCGGACGGCATCCTGTCCGCCCTCGCCGACGGGGTACCCCTGCTCCGCCGCGACCGCAGCGAGTCGGTCACGGCCCTCGACGCCGCCGGACGGTTCGGCGCCACCTGGCCCGAGCTGCTCACCGGAGCCCGCCAGGCCGACATCCCGACCTATGCCTTCCGCCGCGACCGCTACTGGCCGCGGGTGAACTCCGTCCGCCCGGGCGATGTCACGGCCGTCGGCCTGACCGCCCCCGGGCACCCGTTCCTGGGTGCCGCCGTCGGCCTTGCCGAGAGCGACGGTGTGGTGTTCACGGGGCGGTTGTCGGTGGAGTCGCATCCGTGGCTGGTGGATCATGTGGTGTCGGGTGCGGTGCTGTTGCCGGGTGCGGCGATGGTGGAGCTGGCGGTGCGGGCGGGTGACCAGGTCGGTTGTGATCTGGTGGAGGAGCTGACGCTTGAGGCTCCGCTGGTGCTGCCCGAGCGGGGCGGTGTCGCGGTTCAGCTGACGGTGGGCGCTGCTGACGACGACGGCCGCCGTACGGTGCAGTTGTACTCGTCGGTGGACGAGGTGTGGACGCGGCATGCGAGTGGTGTGCTGGGTTCGGGTGCTCCGGTGGGTGAGGGGCTGGTGGAGTGGCCGCCGGCGGGTGCCGAGGCGGTGGACCTGACCGGGTTCTACGAGGGTCTGGAGTACGGTCCCGGGTTCCAGGGTCTTCGGGCCGCGTGGCGGCGCGGGGACGAGGTGTTCGCGGAGGTCGCGGTCGAGGACGCGGCGGGCTTCGGTCTCCATCCCGTCCTGCTGGACTCCGCCCTCCACGCCATCGGCATCGGCGACTTCGTCGACGGCCCCGGCCACCTTCCGTTCTCCTGGTCCGGAACCTCCCTGGCGGCGGCCGGTGCCGACGCCCTGCGCGTCCGGATCACCGCCGCGGGCCCGAACACCGTGGCCCTGACCCTCACCGACACCTCCGGCGCACCCGTCGCCACGGTCGACTCGCTCGCCCTGCGCCGATTTGCGCCCGAAGCGCTGCGGACCGGCCACCACGACTCCCTGTTCCAGGTCGACTGGGTGCCGCTGGCGGTCACCGAGGCCGCCGCCCCGGCCGACGGCGTGACCGTCGTCGCCATCACCCCGGGCGACGCTCACACCGTCGTAGCCCGCGCCCATGAAGAACTCGCCCGCGTACTCGGCGTACTCCGGACCCATGACGGTGGTCCGCTGGCCGTCGTCGTACGGCCCGGGGATCCGGTGGGTGCCGCGGTGTCCGGTCTCGTCCGGTCGGCGCAGTCCGAGGAGCCGGGCCGGTACCACGTCGTCGAGGCGGTGGAGCCGCCCTCGCCCGAACTGCTCGCCGGGGTGCTGGCGTCCGGGGAACCGCATATCGCCGTCCGCGACGGCAAGGTGTTCGCACCGCGACTGGCCCGGGTCCCCGCCGGTGCGACCACCGAGGACGCGGGCTGGGGCGACACCGTCCTGGTGACCGGCGCCTCCGGCGGCCTCGGCGGCCTTGTCGCCCGGCATCTCGCCGCCGCACACGGCGTACGCCGGCTGGTGCTGGCGAGCAGGCGCGGCACCATCGACGGCGGCCTCGCCGCCGAACTCGCTGAGCTGGGCGTCGAGGTCGAGAACGCGGCCTGCGACATCGCCGACCGCGACGCCGTGGCCGCACTCCTCGACGGCATCGACGGTCTGACCGGTGTCGTGCACACCGCCGGTGTGCTGGACGACGGCGTCCTGTCGTCGCTGACCCCGGAGCGGATCAGCGCCGTCCTGCGGCCCAAGGCCGACGCGGTCTGGAACCTCCACGAGCTGACCGCGGACCGCGAGCTGAACCGCTTCGTCGTCTTCTCCTCCGCCGCCGGTGTCTTCGGCAACGCGGGCCAGGGCAACTACTCCGCCGCCAACGCCTTCCTCGACGCGCTGATCGGCCACCGCCGCTCGCTCGGCCTGCCCGGCCAGTCCCTGGCCTGGGGCCTGTGGGACCAGCACGACGGCATGGCCCGCCAGGCGAAGATGGACCGCGGCACCGCCCTGTCGGCCGAGGACGGCCTGCGTCTCCTGGACGCCGCCACCGGCACCGGACTGCCCGTCCTCGTCCCGATGGGACTGGACCTGGCCGCCCTGCGCGGCACGGAAGTGCACCCGCTGCTCCGCGGGCTCGTCCGGGGCCGTGTCCGGCGTACCGTCGAAGGCGGCCTGGCGGCCCGGCTGGCCGGCCTGTCCCCGGCCGAGCGGGAACGCACGGTCCTGGACCTGGTGCGCCGTCAGGTCGCGGCCGTACTCGGCCACGACGGACCGAACGCCATCACACCCGACCGGGTCTTCGGCGATCTGGGCTTCGACTCGCTGACCGCCGTCGAGCTGCGGAACCGGCTCAACGCGGCGACCGGCCTGCGCCTGCCCGCCACCCTGATCTTCGACCACCCCACCTCCGCGGTGCTCGCGGACCACCTGCTCGCCGAGCTGACGGGCGACAGCGCCGCCGGAGAGGCCGTCACGGCCGCCGCACGGCTCGACGACGAGCCGATCGCGATCGTCGGTATGGCGTGCCGTTTCCCGGGCGGGGTGTCCTCGCCCGAGGAGCTGTGGGAGCTGGTGGCCGGGGGGACCGATGCCATCGGGGACTTCCCGGCCGACCGTGGCTGGGACATCGAGCGGCTCTACCACCCGGACCCGGACCATCCCGGGACCTCGTACGCCCGCGAAGGCGGTTTCCTCTACGACGCAGCGGAGTTCGACCCCGCGTTCTTCGGCATTTCACCGCGTGAGGCCATCGGTAC
>NZ_JBSFNQ010000196.1:0-4237 GCF_053981115.1 Streptomyces sp. NPDC003691
AGCTAAGCCTTTCAGCGCCGATGGTACTGCAGGGGGGACCCTGTGGGAGAGTAGGACGCCGCCGAACAACTTTTCCGGGAAGGCCCCGCACATTGTGCGGGGCCTTTCTGCATTTCCGGACGATTCCGGGGAGGGATGAGCCGGGGCGGAGCGACGGTACTTCGTACCCCCGCTCCGCCTGTTCCCATACGGGACCCTTCAGAGGCGGCCTGCGGCCTTCAGTGCGAGATAGGCGTCCGCCAGGGCCGGGGCGAGGGAATCCGGGGGTGCGTCCACCACGGTGACTCCGTGCCGCTGGAGCCGTTCCGCCGTACGGAGACGCTGCGCTTGGGCCTGGGCGCCCGCCGCTGCCTGATAGACCGCCTCGGCACTGCCGCGGGCCTTCGTCATCTCCGCCACGCGGGGATCGGAGACCGATGCCAGCAGCACGGTGTGCCTCCGGGTGAGCCCGGGGAGGACCGGGAGCAGCCCCTCCTCGACGGGAGCGGCGTCAAGGCCGGTCAGCAGGACGATAAGGGAACGGCGGGGTGCGCTCCGCAGGGCCGCTGCACTCAGTCCACGGGCATCCGTCTCGACCAGCTCGGGCTCCAGGCCGGCCAGCGCGTCGACGACGGACGGGAGCAGATCGTTCGCCGAGCGGCCCCGGACCTGGGCACGGATACGACGGTCGTAGGCCAGCAGGTCGACCCGGTCACCGGCGCGTGAGGCCAGTGCCGTGAGCAGCAGGGCCGCGTCCATCGCGGCATCGAGGCGGGGCACGTCGCCGACCCGGCCGGCCGAGGTGCGGCCGGTGTCGAGAACGATGAGGATATGGCGGTCCCGTTCCGGTCGCCAGGTCCGGACGGCCACGGAGGACTGCCTGGCCGTGGCCCGCCAGTCGATGGAACGGGTGTCGTCGCCCGGAATGTAGTCGCGCAGGCTGTCGAACTCGGTGCCGTTTCCCCGGATGAGGACGCTGGTGCGGCCGTCGAGCTGCCGGAGCTTCGAGAGCCGTGAGGGCAGATGCTTGCGGCTGTGGAAGGGCGGCAGCACGCGTACCGTCCACGGGACGCGGTGGCTGCCCTGGCGCGCGGCCAGGCCCAGAGGGCCGTAGGAGCGGACGGTGACACGATCCGCCTGCCGGTCGCCGCGACGGGTCGGAGTCAGAGTCGTGGTGACCCGGCGGCGTTCTCCGGGCGGGATCGAAACGGAGTGCCGTGATGCCGCCTGCTCGGCGCCCGTCCGCCAGCTGCTGGGCGGCCAGGCGTCACGCAGCTCGCCGCGGAGCGGGCGCCGGGAAGGGTTTTCGACGGTGAGCCCGACCTCTGCCCGCTCGCCGAGTCGAACTGATGTATCACCGGTTCGGGTGAATCGGAGCGATCGCACTGGCGCGGCGAGTGCGTAGTCGCACAGAATTGCGAGAGACAGGGGGGCGTTGACGGCCAGCATTCCCGTCCAGCTCGGTGCGAGCACACCGACGGGGATGGCGCCGAGAGCGGCCAGGAGTGCGGTTCTTCCGGTGAGGGCCATGGGCTCGGGTCTCAGCGGGGGACGGGGACATGGCTCAGGATCGCGGTGATGACGGAGTCGGGAGTGACTCCCTCCATCTCCGCCTCGGGCCGGAGCTGAATGCGGTGGCGCAGGGTCGGCAGGGCCAGGGCCTTCACATCATCGGGGATGACATAGTCCCGGCCGGTCAGCCAGGCCCAGGCGCGCGCGGTTGAGAGCAGCGCCGTGGCCCCTCGAGGGGAGACCCCGAGGGCGAGTGAGGGGGATTCACGCGTGGCACGACAGATATCGACGACATAGCCGGTTATCTCGGGGGAGACCGAGGTCTCGGCGACGGCGGCCCGGGCCGCCTCCAGTTCGGCGGGACCGGCCACGGGCCGGACGCCCGCTGCCCGGAGGTCGCGGGGGTTGAAGCCTTCCGCATGGCGGGTGAGGACATCGATCTCGTCCTGGCGTGAAGGCAGCGGAACCGTCAGTTTCAGCAGGAAGCGGTCCAGCTGTGCCTCGGGCAGGGGATAGGTGCCCTCGTACTCGACAGGGTTCTGGGTGGCCGCGACCAGGAACGGGTCGGGCAGAGGCCGGGGCGTGCCGTCGACGGTGACCTGGCGTTCCTCCATGGCCTCGAGAAGGGCGGACTGCGTCTTGGGCGGCGTGCGGTTGATCTCGTCGGCCAGCAGGAGATGGGTGAAGACGGGACCCGGCTGGAAGGAGAACTCGGCCGTACGCGCGTCGTAGACCAGCGAGCCGGTGATGTCGCCGGGCATCAGATCGGGGGTGAACTGAACCCGCTTGGTCTCCAGCCTGAGTGCGGCGGCGAGGGCGCGGACCAGGAGGGTCTTCGCGACACCGGGGACCCCTTCCAGCAGAACGTGTCCCCGGCAGAGCAGCGCGACGACAAGCCCCGTGACGGCGGGGTCCTGGCCGACCACGGCCTTGGCGATCTCGGTGCGGAGCGCTTCGAGAGAGGCTCGGGCGCCGTCCGAGGTCGTGACGGTCTCGGGGGTGGGGGCGCTCATGAGGCGCGTACCTCTCTTTCGAGGGCGTCGAGGTGGTCTGCCAGGCGGACGAGCGCCGCTTCGTCGGCGGGTGCCGGGCCGAACAGCAGAAGGGTGAAATCGAGTTCAGCGGGCCCCAGCCGGGCGGAGACGGCGGGAAGCAGGACGTCGGGACGGTGGGCGGCGGACCGCGGCACACCGAGAAGGGGGGCGATACGGGCACGGGTAGCGGCCCGCAGGGCGGCTGCCGCGTGGTCACGGGCCTTGGCCCGGTGGTAGAGGCGGGCGCGGCCCTCGGTGGTCTCGGAGGCGCGGACGGCGACCGGTAGCCGCTCGGGAACGAGCCGTCCGAACCGTCTGCCGCGCCAGAGGGCGGCCACGGCCGCCGCGACGAAGAGCTGGAGAGCGCCCCAGAGCCAGTTAGACGGGATCAGTTCGACGAAGCTCTTGTCGCCCGCGTCCGGGGCGGCGGAACCATCGCTGACGGAGGGGAGGTACCAGACCAGATGGGGTCGGGAGCCGAGGAGTTGCAGAGCGAGAGAGGCGTTGCCGTTCGCGGCCAGGCGCTCGTTGTGGAGGATGCGGGAGGAGCCGAGGAGAACGGTGTCGCCGTCACCGGTGTCCGTCCGGACCAGGGTGGGCAGGCCGCCGACCGGGTAGCAGGTGTCCGCCGTCGTCGGGTCGGCGATGTACTGCCGGCCGCCGAGATCGGCGCTGCCCGCTTTCCGCGCCGCGGGAAGCGAGCAGGCGGGGGCGGTGTTCCCGGCCGCTTCCGTTCCGGGGGAGCGGGTGCCGGGGGCGAGGACGGACAGGGAGGCCGGGCCGGGGGCGACGAGGACCGTACGGCCTGCCGAGGTCTCCGTCGCGGCCCGCAGCAAACGCTGTTGCGCCGGCGTCAGAAGATCGGGGTTGATGACGAGAAGAGTGGTGTCCGAGCCGGTTGCCGCGGTTGCCTCGGCGAGGGTGGTGACCACGCGGGTCCGGACTCCCCGGTCGTCCAGGAGTTCGGCGACGGCCCGGCTGCCGAGGCGGTCGGCGGAGCGGGGGTCGAGGGCACCGTGCCGGTCGCCGGAGCGCAGGGCCGCGATCGCGGTGCCCGCGACGACCACGAGGAGCAGCGCGAACAGCAGCCACCTGGCCCGGCGCCATATCTGACGGCCTGTCGGAGAGAGGCTGGTGCCGGTGGCCGTGGTCATGCGCCGCCTCCCGGTGCGGCGTCGGCCGGCCGGGGCCGGGCGCGTTCCAGGTCCAGGTCGAGGTCGCGCAGGCGCTGGTACGTCCGGTGGTCCGCGGTGCGGCCGCCGTATGTGATGTCGTCGAAGTCCCGGGCCGCGGAGCGCAGGGCGGTGGAGTGGGCGGGCAGTGAGCGGCTTCCTTCGGCGGCGGCCTCGTCGACGGTGCGGCCGGGGCGCGGTTCGAGGAGCGCGCGTTCCTCCAGGGCGCGGACCACGGCCCGCATCCGTTCCTGGACGGCTTCGTTCCACCGGCGGGCGGCGGCATGGGCTTCGGCGGTGGTGCGGTGCTCGGCCGCGCTGCGGGGGGAGTCGTCGAAGAGGGGTGCCGCGGCGGCGACGGGGCGGTGGGGAGCGCCCAGACGCCAGACCAGCGCGCCGAGCAGCGCGGCCAGGATCAGGACGACGGCCACGAGGCCGATGATGCCCGAGCGGGCCCGGATCGCCCGGGAACTGCACGATGTCGTCGCGCACAACGTCTCCGTGATGGTGGTCCAGGCCGACGGCGCCGCCTATGTCCTG
>NZ_JBSFNQ010000197.1:0-4222 GCF_053981115.1 Streptomyces sp. NPDC003691
TCCGCCGGCGCAGGCGGTGACGGCCTGGGAGAGCTTCTCCATGGCGGCCTGCCCCTCCTGGCCCTCGTAGAGGCCGAGGGTGACGGTGGTGGTGATGCCGCTGCCGGTGAGCTGCTGGGCGGGGCTGATGGAACGGGTCTTGCCGACGGGTACGCCGGTGAGGGCATGAGCGACGGGCAGACAGTCCTTGTCGTCCTCCCCGACGGTGACCTCGGATGCGGTGAGCGCGGCGGCCGCCCCGGCGGCGACGGTGTGCCCGGGCACATCCTTGGCCCCGATCGCGGCCTTCGCCAGCCCTTCCTTGGATACGGCCCCGGCGGTGGGCCCGGTGTCCAGATCCCCGATACCGGGCTTGTCGTCTCCAGCATCGGACGTACACGCGGATACGGCGATCAGGCAAATAGCCATTGCTGCCGTGGACGCGGCGCATCGTGTTCTCCGGGCTCTCATGACCCTTGCTCCTTTTCCCCGGGTATGTACTGAGACAACCAGGGCCCCACCGGAACCGTGGAGGTCCGGTGGAGCCCTGGCTTTTCACCTGTTACCTGTCTACTGCTTGCCTCGGACACTGTTGATATGCGTCCGCCAAGGATGCCAATGCCAGAGCGAAATCGTTCTTCGAGGCTTTGAATTCGATATCCGAAGCCTGATCCGCCTGACCCGATCCCGTGAGCTCGTATTCCGCGCGGGACGGGGAGAGGTTATCCCTCCGCCGTTCGCCCGCTTCGGACAGTCGTGCCCACTCGGTGCGCACTCGGGACCAACCCGCATCAACCAGGGTGAATGCCTCCACCAGTTCGTCGTCGCCGATCGCTTCCCCGTTGATGTGGGGCGATGAGAACACCGACGATGCGGAGTGCATCAGAACTCGGCCGAGCTGATACTGCGCAGAGCTGTCGCAGTATCCGCTCGCCAAGACCTGGCCGAGCAGCGAGAACCCGGATGGTGCGGATCGTTTCGAATCTTCTGACTTCGGCATCCGAGTTACCTTTCAGCGGATGAGATCTCTGACTCCCAGGCCGAATAGACCGGCGAAATCTCGCAGATTATCGACATCCAGGCCTCCCGCCTGGCCGACCACCATGCAGTGTGAGATGCAACTGTTGCCGATCTTGTCATAGGCGCCCAGGTCTCCGGCGTCCTGGACGAGCCGTCTCTGTTCCTCCAGAGCCGCATTGGGGTTCGGTAGCCGAATAGTTGTCGAACTGACCTTCTTGAGACCGGGACGGAAGTTGTAGATCGCGGTGCTGCTGTAGTCCTTGGCGAGGATGATCTGCTCCGTATGACGGGATGTGCTGCCGTTGGAGACCTCAATGGAGAAGTGCGGCGAGTCTCCGGGGTTCTCGCCCTCCCACTTGTGCAGCGTGATCTCACCGCAGTTGTGAACCAGGACGGGAGTAGCCTGCGCCATCACATAGTAGGTGTGAAGGTCGCTGACGGTGAGGTTGTGAACGGTGGCCTGAGCGGTGTGGCGTTCGACCGCGGTGATCTGGACCTGTGTGCCGGCTCCGGTGCGGAGCCAGTTTCCGGCCTTCAGATCGGTGGCGTCGATCCACTCCTTCAGCTCGGGCACCCAGAACGGGTGGCCGTCGGTGGCAGTGACGGTCGCGGTGGCCGAGCCCTTGTCGCCGTCGGTGTCGATGGTGACGTTGACGAGGTTCTTGCTGCCCTGTCCCTTGATTTCAGCGGTGACGGTCTCGACCGTGGTCTCACCGGTTTCGGGGTCGGTAGCAAGGACCTGGTCGCCGTTTCTGACCTGTTCGATCGGCTTCGTCGTACCGTCCGCCATGAGGACGAGCGTGCCGGGGACGAAGCTGTTGGTGTCGGTCTTGCAGCCAGGCCCGGAGCTGCCGGAGGAAGAGCGGTCGCCACGAGAGGTGCTGGCGCGGTTCGAGCTCTTCCCGCTCTTGGCAGGCGCGTCTTCCTTCTTGGCCTGCTGCCGTGCCCGGTTGATGGGCTTCTCGGCCTTCTTGGCCGCGACCTTCTTCGCCTTCTGTACGGCGTTTCCGGTCTTCTGCGCCTCCCGCTTGGCTGCTCTCAGTTTGGCCTGTTCGGCCTTCTTCTTGAGCTGGGCGGCCTTCTCGGCGGCCTTCTTCTTGGCCTCGGCCGCCTTTCTCGCGGCCTCCTGGGCCTTGCGGGCCATCTCGATGATCTGGCGGGCCTTCTCCTGCGCCTTCTTCCAGGCGGAGATGGCCCCCGAGATCCTGCTGACGGCCTGCCAGACCTTCTTCGCCGCGCTGAAGACCTTCGTCCACGGCAGGGCATCGATGATCATGCGGCCGCAGGCCCACAGATCGCCCCGGGAGAAGCAGGCGATCATGTCGTCGTAGCCGATCAGACCCTTGAGGAGGGACCAGCCGGCGTCGGCGATGACGCTGGACATGGAGCGGTTCTGCTCGGCCTGCGCCCAGGCGAGCTCGCCCTTGGACGGGCCGCCGTACTGGTCGCCGCTGTAGCCGCCGCCTCCGCCGCCGCCGCCCTGGGCGGCCGACATCAGACCGGTCGGGTCGGCGAAGGTGACCGGGTTGTTCTCGCTGTAGGAGTAGCCGTTGATCTGGATCGGGTCACCGATGTCGATCAGGGGGTCGGCGGAGATGAAGCGGCCGGTGGCCGGTTCGTACTCCCGGGCCCCCAGATGCACCAGACCGGTCGAGGAGTCGTCCTCGCCTCCGACGAAGCCCTTGTGGGAGCGCCAGCTGGGGCTCGGGCTCCGGTCGACGCCGAAGGGGTCCTTCTTGGCGAACTTGACCGCGCTGCCACCGGCCAGGCCCACATTGATGTAGGGCGTGCCGTTGTGGTCCGCCACCTGCACCGACAGCTCGCTGCCGCCGGTGCCCAGGACATGGCGCATGACGGTGGGCGCACCGGGTTGGGCGTAGTAGCGCTCGGTGTAGGAGTGCAGTCCGCCGCTGGTGGCGACGGTGGTGTCCCCGAGGAAGAGGGTGGTTTCGCCGGAGGTGATCGACATCAGCCGGTCGCCGCCGGGGCCGTAGATGTAGCGGGTTTCGTCGGCGGGCTTCCAGGACTGGCCCTCGCCGCTGACGGTGTCGCAGGTGGTGAGCTGGAGGTCGGTGCCGACGGTGGCGTTGGGTGCGGTGAGGCACTTGTTGGTGTCGACGTGCTTGAGCTTCTTGCCGGTCGCGACGGTGGTCCACTGCTGGGCGGCGGTGCCGGTGCAGTCCGCGATGACCGCGGCGATGCCGTCGGCACCGGGGACGACACACTTGCCCTGGACCTTCAGCGCGCCCTTGGTCGGGTCGGCGACGGTGGCGTCGATGCGGAACTTCTGGGCCTTGCTGCCGTTGCAGGTGTAGAGCTGGACCGCGGTACCCGCCAGGGTCAGCCCCCCGGCCAGGTCCAGGCACTTGCCGCCGATTCCGGTCCATGCGCCGGAGCCTTCACCGAATCCGGTGATCTTCTCGGCCTTGCCGTCCCACGTCCAGGTCAGCGTCTGGCCGATCCCGCCGTCCGTGCGGGTTTCCATGTTGCCGGACTTGTCGTAGGTGCGGACGGAGGGCTTGGTGACCTGGGCGCCGGCCTCGGTCTTGTAGGTGGTGGAGGTGCCGGTCAGGGTGTGCGGCTGGGTGCCGTCCGCCTTGCCGTAGGAGTACGTCGTGGTGGCGTTCTTGGTGGCGTCACCCGCCGGGTCGTGCTTGACCAGCTTGGTGCGCTGGCCCAGCTCGTCGTAGGTGTACGACTGCCAGTACCCGGCATTGTTGGGCGTGACGTTCTTCGTCCCGTCCGGATACTCGGGCGCACGGCTGGTCTGCCCGGGCGCCTGGCAGGTGCTGGGGGCGGTCCAGGCCTGGGTGAGCTGGCCGATGGTGTCGTAGGTGAAGCACTGCCGGTCGAGCACAGCGTTCCACCGGTCGGCCACCGAGGTGATGTTGCCCGCCGGGTCGTACTCGTACGACCGGGCGTTCACCCGGGTCCCCGTTACGGTGCTGGTGTCGCTCGTCGACTGGCGGTCGACGATGCTCTGCTCCAGCGCACCCGTGTTCTCGTTGAAGATGTTGGTGGTCCACACCCGGTTCGGGTTGTTACCGCTCACCGTGCGCACGACCTGGCCGTACACGCTGTACTCGGCGTCGGTCGTGTACCACTCCTTGCCCGACGTCGAAACCGGAAGACCGTCCGCGTTGAACCGCGTAATGATCTTCTCCGCCGCCAGCGCACCCGCCGCCGGAAGCATCGTCTCCCGGTGCTGACCACCCTTGGTGTA
>NZ_JBSFNQ010000198.1:0-4160 GCF_053981115.1 Streptomyces sp. NPDC003691
CGAGCGGGTGCTCGACAACGGGGAGGGTCGCGCGGCGCCGGACGACCTGGACCGGCTCGCGCAGACCGTCCCAGACGATGCCCGTGCGATAGATGTCGTGCCGGTCCACCACCTGCTGAAGAGCCGCGGTGAAGGAGTTCAGCCGCTCGGCCGAGTCGAACTCGATGACGCGCACGGTCACATAGGCGTCGGCGCTGCCCTGTGCCATGAGGTGGTGGAAGAGCATGCCTTCCTGGAGCGGCGCGAGGGGGTAGATGTCCGCGATGTTCGCGGCTCCGCCGTCAACGGTGGCCGTGATCCGGTCGATCTCCGCCTGGTCCAGCTCGACCAGCGACAGCATCTCCGGCACGATCCGCACCGCACCGTCCGGAATCAGATTCTCCGGCACCGGCACGGCCGCTTCACCCGCCGCACCCGCCAGGCCCGCCGGAGTCGGTGCCTCGAACAACGCGCGCACCGATACCGAAACGCCCCGCTGCCGCAACCGCTCCACCAACGACACAGCCAGAAGCGAGTGGCCGCCGAGTTCGAAGAAGTTGTCGTCCACGCCGACCGTGTTCAGGCCGAGGACATCGGCGAAGACCGCGCAGAGGATCTCCTCCTGCACGGAGGCAGGGGCTCTTCCGGTACCGACTGCAAACTCCGGCGCGGGGAGAGCCTCGCGGTTCAGCTTGCCGTTCACGGTCAGGGGGAGTTCAGGGAGGGCGACGAAGGCGGCCGGAACCATGTACTCCGGCAGCCGTCCGGCGACGAACTCCCGCAGCCCGTCTGTGTCCGGTGCGACCACGTAGGCGATCAGGGCGCTGTCGCGGACGATGACCGCGGCCTGCGTCACGTCAGGGTGGGTGAGGAGTACGGCTTCGACCTCACCGGGCTCGATCCGGAAACCGCGGATCTTGACCTGGTCGTCCGCACGCCCGGCGAACACGAGCTGCCCGTCGTCCGTCCAGCGGGCCAGGTCACCCGTCCGGTACATCCGCTCACCACCGGGACCGTGCGGGCAGGCCACAAAACGCTCGCCGGTCAGCCCTGGGCGGTTCACATAGCCACGTGCCAGCCCGGCACCCGCCACATACAGCTCACCCGCAACACCCACCGGCACCGGCTCAAGACGCCCGTCCAGAACATAAAGCCGGGTGTTCGCAACCGGACGGCCGAACGGCACCACACCCGGCCGGTCCGGATCCACGTCGGAAGCAGCGACCATCACCGTCGCCTCCGTCGGACCGTACGTATTCACCAGCCGCCGGCCCGACGACCACAACCGCGCCGCCGACTCACCAATCGCCTCAGCCCCCACCAGCAGCGTCCCCACCCGCCCGAGAACTGCCGGATCGATCACCCCGAGCAGCGACGGCACCACCGACGCCGCAGTCACCCCCTCCAGCTCCGCCAGCCGCGACGGCTCCTCCCGCTGCCCCTCCGACGCAATCCACAACCCCGCACCAGACGACAGCGCCACCGCCACATCCAGCACCGACGCATCGAACCCGAAGGAAGCAAACTGCAACACCCCGGCACCAGGGCCCGCACCCATCACCGGACCGAACACCGACACCAGGTTCACCAAAGAACCGTGCGCAACCGCCACACCCTTCGGAACCCCCGAAGAACCCGACGTATAAATCACATACGCCAACCCGGACGAGTTCACAGCCACCGAAGCCACCGGCTCACACACAGCCGAAGCCGCCAACTCCTCCGCACCCACCACCACACCCGCACCCGAATCCGCCAGCATGAACTCCTGCCGCTCCACCGGCAGCGAACCATCCACCGGCACATACGCCGCCCCTGCCTTCCACGCCCCCAGAATGCCGATAACCATCTCGACTCCGCGGCCCAGGCGCAGGCCCACCACCGACTCCACACCCACACCACGACTCCGCAGATACGAAGCCAGCCGACCCGCCGCAGCATCCAACTCCGCATACGACACCCGCGCCCCATCAGCCACCACCGCAACCCCATCCGGATCCGCAGCCACCCACCCCTCGAACAACCCCAACACCGACCCCGCCGAACCCACATCCACCCCGGTCGCATTCCACTCACTCAGCACCCGACCCCGCTCAACGGGATTCAGAATGGCTATGGAGTCGAGCGCGGTCTCCGCGGCTCCGTCCCGTGCACCTTCCAGCGCCTCGACGACGCTCTCCACCGCAGTCCCGAACATCCGGGCAACTGCGGCGGCATCCACTGGCGCCACTGCTTCAACAGCAAATCCGAGATTGCCCGGTCCGAAATCGTTGACGGCCACAGTCAGCGGGTAGTTGGTGCGGTCACGAGACGAGACCGCACGTATTCCAGCCATCGACTGCGGCGCCGTCCGGCCCTCCTCGTCCTGGCCACCGCCGTGCCAGTAATTGAAAAGAGAGGTGAAAAGCGGCGTGTTGCCGGGAATACCGCTGGCCTGTTGGGCCACCGCGAGCGGTGCGTGCTCGTGCGCAAGCAGCGACGCCAGTTGCACCCTCATCTGGTCGACGGCCGAGCGAACGTCCGTGTTGCCCGTGCGTACCCGCACCGGGAGGGTGTTGATGAACGGGCCCGGCACCCTGTCGGCTCCTTCGCCGACGTTCATCCGGCCGAACAGAACCGTGCCGAATACCACGTCGTCCCGGCCGGACAGCGCACCGACCACCCGGGCCCATGCGACATGGAGCACGGTGGCCGTGCTGACACCCAGCCGACGCGCCGTTTGGTGGAGTCGTTCGGCAACCCCGTGCGTCACGGTCAGTGTCTCCGTATGGGCATCACTGCCGTCACGGCGTACGTCGAGCACCCCGTAAGGGGCGGTCGGTTCCGTCACATCGCCCAGCAACTCCGCAAAGTACCGGGCGTGCTCGGCCCTGGGCACACGACGGGTCCTGGCCACGAAGTTCCGGAACGGCACCGGAGGCGCCAGTCGGTCGAACTCTCCGTCGAGAACCGTTTGCAGCTCGCGCAGCAGGACGTCCTTGCCCAAGTGGTCCTGGAGCATGTGGTGCATCCGTACCAGGGCAGTCCAGCGGCCGCCCGCCGTCTCCGCGATATGCAGGTCCATGAGCGGGGCTCGGTTCAGGTCCATCGTCAGGCCGACAGCAGACAGGAAGGCTTCCGCGGTTGCCGCCCCCGGAGCGACGTCGAGCGGCAGGATGTGCTCGACCACGGGGACTACGACGTTCCGCCAGACGACCTGGACCGGCTCGCGCAGTCCGTCCCAGACCACGGAGGTGCGATAGATGTCGTGGCGGTCGATCACCTGCTGAAGGGCCTCGGCGAAGTCATCGAGGCGCACCCGGGAATCGAATTCCAGCATGCGTACGGTGACATACACATCCGTTCCACCGGCACCTGCCATGAGGTGGTGGAAGAGCATGCCTTCCTGGAGCGGGGCGAGGGGGTAGATGTCCGCGATGTTCGCGGCGCCGCCCTCGACGGTCGCGACGATCCGGTCGATCTCCGCCTGGTCCAGCTCGACCAGCGACAGCATCTCCGGCACGATCCGCACCGCACCGTCCGGAATCAGATTCTCCGGCACCGGCACGGCCACCTCACCCGCCGCACCCGCCAGGCCCGCCGGAGTCGGTGCCTCGAACAACGCGCGCACCGATACCGAAACGCCCCGCTGCCGCAACCGCTCCACCAACGACACAGCGAGGAGGGAGTGGCCGCCGAGTTCGAAGAAGTTGTCGTCCACGCCGACCGTGTCCAGGCCGAGGACGTCGGCGAAGACCGCGCAGAGGATCTCCTCCTGGACGGATGCCGGGGCCCGGCCCCCGTCCGAGGTGAAGTCGGGAGCAGGGAGGGCCGTACGGTCGAGCTTGCCGTTCACGGTCAGCGGCAGCTCGGCGAGGGTGACGAAGGCGGCCGGGACCATATACTCCGGCAACCGTCCGGCGACGAACTCCCGCAGCCCGTCCGTGTCCGCTGAGACCACATAAGCGACCAGAGCGCTGTCGCGGACGATAACCGCGGCCTGCGTCACATCAGGATGCGTGAGGAGTGCGGCTTCGACCTCACCCGGCTCGATCCGGAAACCGCGGACCTTCACCTGGTCGTCCGCACGCCCGGCGAACACGAGCTGCCCATCGTCCGTCCAGCGGGCCAGGTCACCCGTCCGGTACATCCGCTCACCACCGGAACCGTGAGGGCAGGCCACGAAGCGTTCGCCGGTCAGG
>NZ_JBSFNQ010000199.1:0-3982 GCF_053981115.1 Streptomyces sp. NPDC003691
GCACGAAGATCGGCTCCGGCTGGGGCGGCATGGCCGACTTCGTCGGCATCGGCGACCTCACCGGGGACGGCAAGGACGACATCCTGGGCCGTACCGCCAAGGGCGACCTCTACCGGTACGCGGGCGACGGTGCCGGACGGATCGGCTCGGGGGCGAAGATCGGCGCGGGCTGGCAGAACTTCACCACCGTCGGCTGAGGGCCGCCCGCCGGGCCGGGGGGCCGGGGGCTGCCCCCCCATGCAGGCGCCGGGGCCGCGGTGCGGGCGGTGCCGGGACCGCGCGCCCCGTGCGCGGTCGGTCCCGGAGGCGGCGGGCTCCGTGCACGGACCCGGGGCGACGGACCCGGGGCGACGGACCCGGGTTTCAGGCGTGAGCATGGCATAAGCGGGTAGGGCAGCACCTAGGCCGTATCCGGAAAGCAGCGCCGTCCGCCCGAAGGGCTTCGCGGGGCACGCGGAACCTTGCGGACACGGCCCAGGCCGTGCCGGGCGGGGTTTCCGCGGGGGCGGCCGAGGTTCGGGCCCGGAGTGGATTCCCGGTTCCCTCGCGTGGTGGCAACGGCGCCCGGACGCGGCCCCGGCACGGGCGGGGAGCCGGGCGCGGGCGCGGACACCACACGATCGGAACGTACGGAGGGGGCCGCCATGCGGGAAAACCACAGGGCCGAGGCCGAGCAACTGCTGGCGCGTGCGGTGGAGGAGGAGACCCGGCGGAACGGGGGGACGGCCGACGGGCGGATGCTGCTGGCCCGGGCCCGGGCCGCGCTGGACGGGATGGCCGCGGCGGCGGGCGAGGAGTACGCGGCGTACGAAGAGGCGCTGAGCGCGGCGGAGGCGGCCCGGCAGCCGCTGTCGTCCCGGCTGGCCTGGCGGAATCTGTCGACCCCCGTACTGGTGACGGTCGTTGCCGCGGTCTCGGCCGCCGGGGCCGATCTGGCCCTGGGCACCTCGTCGGGTACGGCGCTGGGCGCCGGGGCCGTGGTCGCGGTGGCGGGCGCGGCGACGACCGTACTGAAGGTGACGGCCTCGCACTGGCCGGCCGCCCATCGCACCGCCGGGCGGCTGGGGCAGCCGGGCGGCCCGGAGCAGTTGCGGCTCCAGTGGCTGACGGCGCTGGAGGTACGCGGCGTACGCCCCTTCCTGGAGCAGCAGCGGATGCTCGCGGCCTCCCGGGCCCGGCCCGTGAGCACGCCCGGCGCCGTGGACCGGCTGCGCGGTGCCGACCGCAGCGCCGCCGCGCGCCGCCGGTCGGTGCTGGAGCAGTCGTTCGGTCATCTGCCGGTGCCGGAGGGGCCGTTCGCGGGCCGCCGGGACGCCGTCGAGCAGATCGGGCAGTGGGTGCGTACCGCGCGGGCGGCGACCGAGACCCGGCCCACCATCGTGGTGCTGTACGGGCGCCCCGGCGCCGGCCGCACCACGCTGGCGGTGCGCGCGGCCCACCGGCTGAAGGACCAGTTCCGGGGTGCCTGCGTGGTGGACCTGCGCGGCGAGAGCGGGCGGCCGCTGACCACCCGGGACGCGCTGCTGCACCTGCTGAACCGGCTGGGCGCGCCCCGGGAGCAACTGCTCTTCCGGGAGCGTTCGTCGGCGGAGCAGCAGGTGCGGCGGCTGGCGGAGCTCTACCACCGGCATCTGACGGGGCTGCCGGTGACGGTGATCCTGGACGACGCCCGGGATCCGGAGCAGGTACGGACCCTGGTGCCGGAGCGTTCGGACAGCCTGGTGCTGGTCACCGCGCGCGAGCGGCTGGACCTGCCGGCGGACGTACCGGCATGGGTGCACCAGCTGCCGGTGGAGGCACTGGACGCGGCCGGCGCGGAGGAGCTGCTGGCCGCGGCCGCGACGGCGGAGGAGGACGGCAGCGGCCCGTACGACGCGCAGGGCACGGACCGGATCCGGGAGCTGTGCGGCGGGCTGCCGCTGGCGCTGCGGGTCGCGGGCTCGTCGCTGGGGGCCAGGACCGCCGGGCGGCTCGCGGAGGACCTGGCGGCCTACGGTCCGGTGGACCCGGTCGAGCGGGCGCTGTGGCTGCGCTACACGGACCAGCCCGACCAGGCCCGCAGACTGCTGCGGCGGCTGGCGCTGGCGGGCCGGGCGTCGCTGGGCGCGGCGGCGGCCGCGGCACTGCTGGCGACCGACGAGACCGAGTCCCTGAAGCTGCTGCGGGAGCTGGCGGGCGCGGGGCTGATCGACCGGGTGCGTTCCTCCCGCTACAAACTGCACGACGCGGTACGGGCGTTCGCCCTGGCCCGGCTGCTGGACGAGGAGGAGCCCGCCGAGCGGGCCGCGGCCCAGGAGCGGCTGATCCAGAACTACGCGGATCTGGCGGGGGCGGTGATCCGGATGGTCGACGGAAAGCTGTCCACCCGGGCCGGGAAGTTCGACGCGCACGGCTTCTCGTCGCTGGACTCGGCGCTGCGCTGGCTGGACGACGAGTCCAGTTTCATCACCTCGGCCCTGCGGTACGCGGAGGGCGTCGACCAGCAGACCGTGCTCAACCTGCTGGGCGCGCTGGCCGACTACTGCCTGCTGCGCGGCGACCTCTACCGGCTCGGGGAGATATCGGAGCTGACGCAGGCGGTGGACAAGGGGCTGCTGGAGCGGGCGGTGCAGTTGCGGACCGGTATCGCGGCCCGGCAGCTCGGTGAGCTGGACAAGGCGCGGACGACCCTGTCGTCGGTGGTCGGGCTCTACCGGGACGCGCAGAACGAGGCGGGGGCGGCGCTGGCGCTCTGCTCCCTCGGCATCACCCTGCACCATCAGGGCAATCTCACCGAGGCCGCGGCGAAGCTGAACGAAGCGGTCGCCATGCAGTCGTCCGAGGAGCAGGCGGAGGACCGGGCCTGGTCGCTGCACGCGCTGGCCGCGGTCCGCCGCGACCAGGCGCATCTGGCGGAGGCCGTGACCCTGCTGGACACCGCCCTGACGCTGCACCGGGAGGGCGAGTCGCTGCACGGCGAGGCCTGGACCCACTTCCAGCTCGGCCAGGTCTGTCTGCGGATGGGCGACGTACCGCGGGCGGTGGAGGAGCTGCGGACGGCGCTCGACCAGTACGGGCGGACCAGGGACGGGCGCGGCGAGGCCTGGGCGCTGACCCAGCTGGCCCGGGCCAAGCTGGTGGACGGCGACCCGGCGGCGGCCGTGGACGAGCTGGAGCGGGCGCTCTCGCGGCACCGGGAGAACGAGGACGCGCGCGGTGAGGCCTGGACCCTCTACTACCTGGGGCAGGCGCTGGAGGAGCGCGGCGACCGGGAGCAGGCGATCCGGGAGCTGGAGCGGGCGCGCACGATGTTCTCGCGGATGCGGGACGTCTACGGGCTGGCCTGCGCCCGGCACCACTCGGGCCGGGTGACCCGCGATATGCGGGCCGAGCGGACCGGCAGCCTCCGTAACTCCGGCTTCGCCCGTCAGCTGCTGGTGGACGCGCGGGCCGACTTCCGGCGGATCGGGGTGGCCCACGGGGAGGCGTGGACCTGTCTGGAGCTGGCGCTGATCGACGCGGGCAACAGCCGCGAGGCGCAGGCGCTGGCCCTGTGCGACGAGGCGGCCGGTCTCTTCGGCTCGTACGGCGACGAGCGCGGCGCCGACTGGGCGAAGCTGCTGCGCTGCACCCTGCTGCCGTACGCCTCGCCGGGCGGTACGGAGGTGGGCACGGTCGTCGCCCAGGAGGAGCTGTCCCGGATGACCGCCGCCCGCCACCCGGCGCGCGACGGCAAGCTGGAGGACTGCGCGGCGGCGCTGGCGGTGATGCTGGAGCGCGGGGTACGCCTGGAGGACGGCTGGCAGGCCTGGCAGCTGGGCCTGTACCCGAACCGCCACGCCCGGGAGGTCATGGGCGTCCGGGTCCCGTAGCGCCCGGCGGGAACGGCTGCGCGGGGCGCGCGGGGGCTGCGCCCGGCCGGTGAGGAAGGTCGTGAAACCCCAGAGCGCGGTGAGGGAGAGCAGGGGAACCAGCAGCAGCGCCACGATCTTCCGGCGGATGG
>NZ_JBSFNQ010000200.1:0-3876 GCF_053981115.1 Streptomyces sp. NPDC003691
GATGACCAGGTCTGGGGAATGAGTTGTACTAGGAAGTTACCGGTGGGTTGAGTGGGAAGGAAGGGGCCCCCGTCGGTGGGGTGCGTCATGAGCGGGCTGCGGTGATCCGCCATCCGGCCGCCCGGCTGCGCTCGTGCCAGAACCGCGCGTAGTGCCCGCCGAGGGCGAGGAGATCCGTATGGGTGCCGCGCTCGGCGACCCGTCCTTCGTGGAGCACCACGATCTGGTCCGCTGTCATCACGGTGCTCAGCCTATGCGCGACGACCAGCAGCGTGCTGTTCGAGCGCAGCTCCTCCAGGGCGCGCTGCACCGCCGCCTCGTTCTCCGGGTCGAGCGCCGCGGTGGCCTCGTCCAGCAGCACCACGGGCGCGTTCTTCAGCAGCGCGCGGGCCACCGAGACCCGCTGGCGTTCACCGCCGGACAGGGCCCGGCCGCCCTCGCCGACCCGGGCCGACCAGCCGTCCGGGAGCCGCTCGACGATCTCGTCCACCCCGGCCAGACGGGCCGCGCGGCGGACGTCCTCGTCGGTCGCGTCCGGCCGTCCGATCCGGATATTGCCGATCAGGGTGTCGTCGAAGAGGTGGACGTCCTGGAAGACCAGGGCCAGCTGGGCCATCAGATCCTCGGTGCGCTGCTCCCGGACGTCGGTGCCGCCGACCCGGACGGTGCCGTCGCGGACATCGGAGAACCGGGCGATCAGCCGGGTCACGGTGGTCTTCCCGGAGCCGGAGGCGCCCACCAGCGCCGTCATGGTGCGGGGCGGCACGGTGAACCCGACGCCGTCCAGGACGTCCGGGCCGTCCCCGTACCCGAAGCGCACCCCGGTCAGTTCGATCTCGCCCGGGGTACGGACGGGGGCGGAGCGCTCGGGGGCGGGCAGCGGCGGCTCGTCCAGGACCTCCCGTACCCGGCGCAGATCGTTCCCGGCCATCCGCATGACTCCGGCGAACTCCCCGACCTCCGCGAGCGGTCCGGTGAAGCGCGCCACCAGAGCGAGCAGGGCGACGAGTTCGACCGGGTCGACGGTGTCCCGGAGCGCGAGCAGGACGCCCACGCCGATCAGGGCGGAGAAGCAGAGCTGCACGGCGAAACCGCTGAGCAGCATGCCGGGTATGGAGAGCAGGACCTGCCGGCGGGCGGCGGTCCGCTGCTCCTCCAGGGCGTCCTCCAGCGGCCGGTAGCCCTCGGTGGTGCGTCCGAAGGCGCGCAGGACGGTCTGGTCCCGGGCGAACTCCAGCACCCGGTTGGCCGCCTCCACCCCGGCCCGGTCGTTCTCCTCGTCCGACCGTGACATCAGCCGGACGGAGAGCCGGGCGGCGAGCAGGATCAGCGGCGAGCAGACCAGGACGGCGAGACCGAGCCGCCAGTCGTGCCAGAACATCACCGCGACCACGGTCGCCGGGGCGAGCACACCGGTGACCAGCGGCTGGAGAAGATGCGCACAGCTTCCCGCGATGGAGAAGACGGACTTGGTACCGATCCGGCTGAGCCGCCCGACTGCGGTGCCGTCGAACCAGCCGAGCGGCAGGGTCACCGCATGGTCGCCCAGCCGGTGGTGGAGCGTGGTCAGGATCACCAGGGCGAGCCGGAAGCCCAGCATTGCCTGGGCGTAGTGGGCGACCAGGGAGAGGACGACCGCCGCGCCCATCCAGGGGAACCACGCCGCGGCGCCGCCGGTGTCCCCGGTCAGCAGCCGTCCCAGCACCGGGACGAGGAAGGCGACCGCGGCGCCCTGCGCCACGCCGTTGACGGCGAGGGCCCCCAGATAGCGGACGAGAGTGGGGCGGTGGTCGGGGCCGAGTACGGCCGCCAGGTCGCGGATCATGAGCCGGTCCCTTCGTGGGTCGACCACAGCCGGGCGTAACGGCCGCCGGCGGCCAGCAGTGCGGTGTGGGTGCCGTGCTCCACCAGCCGCCCGCCGTCCAGTACGGCGATCGTGTCGGCGGTGGTGACGGTGGAGAGCCGGTGCGCGATCACCAGGACGGTCCGTCCGGCGATCAGCGGGGCGATGGCGTCCTGGATCTCGGCCTCCGAGGACGGGTCGGCGAAGGCCGTGGCCTCGTCGAGGACGAGGACGGGGGTGTCCGCGAGCAGCGCGCGGGCGATGGAGACGCGCTGTGCCTCGCCGCCGGAGAGGGCCAGCCCCTCGCCGACGACGGTGTCGTAGCCGTCGGGCAGGGCGAGGATCCGTTCGTGCACCCGTGCCGCCTCCGCCGCGGCCCGTACCTCCGCGTCACCGGCTTCGGGCCGGCCGAGGCGGATGTTGTCGCGGATCGTGCCGCGCACCAGCCGGACGTCCTGGAGCACGAAGCCGATGGTGCGGTAGAGCTCGGCGGTGCTCAGCTCGCGGATATCCACCCCGCCGACGGTCACCCGGCCGCCCGTGACGTCGTGGAAGCGGGTGACCAGGGCCGCGAGGGTGGACTTTCCGGCACCGGACGGGCCGACGAGCGCCGTCAGGGTGCCGGGGGCGAGCCGCAGGCTCACCCCGTCCAGGACCTGCCGGGTGCCGTCGTAGCTGAACGACACGGTCTCCAGGGCGACCTCGTGTCCCCGCGGCGAGCGGGGGTTCTCCGCCTCGGGCAGGACGGGAACGGTGAGGACGGCGTCGATGCGCAGTGCGGCGGCGGCCGCCTCGCGCTTGGCCTGGGCGCTGAACCCGAGGGTGAGCAGCGCACTGGGAAGGATCATGGCGACCAGGGAGGCGGTCAGCACGTCGACCGGTGCCACCCAGCCGCGGGAGACGAACCAGACCCCGCCGCCGAGGTTGATCAGCAGGACGACCGGCGGTGAGACGGCCATCGAGGCCACGGCCTCCAGCTTGAGCATCGGCCGTACCCAGTCGCTGTAGTTGCGGCCGAAGCGGGTGGCCGCCTCGCGGTAGCTCGCATGGGCCCGGCCGGTCCGGCCGAAGGTCTTGACCACGGCGATGCCCTGGACGAACTCGACGATGCTGCGGTTGACCGCCGCCACCCCCGCGTCCATCGCGGCCATCTGCGGGGCGAAGTCCCGCATCATGTACGCGTACCCGCCGAGATAGACGGGCAGGGTGACCACGGCGAGCAGGGCGAGGCGCCAGTCCAGCCAGAGCAGATAGCCGAATCCGGCGACCGGGACGGTGATTGCGCCCACGGATTCGACGGCGCTGTGGGCGACGAGATGGTGCAGGTCGTGTACGTCGTTCTGGGCCGCTTTGCGCACCGAGGCCGAGGAGTTGGCGTCGAACCAGCCCAGCGGCACCCGGCCCAGCCGGTCCACGATCCGGCGCCGCAGTGACGCCTGGAGCCGGACGTCGGCGAAGTGGGTGACCCCGAGGGCCGCGACGCCGAAGACTCCCCGGACGGTCAGACCGAGCAGGGCGATCAGCACGGCACGGCGTACCGCGTCCTCGTCGGCCGGCCCGTCGGCCAGCAGAGCCCGGGCCAACTCCGCGACGGCGACGAAGGGCACGACCGCCGCGGCCGAGCCGATCACCTGGAGCCCCATCCCGATCAGGGTCGGGACGCGGACCGGCGCGAGCAACTCCTTCAGGACGGTACGCGCCCGCTCGCGGTCGTCGCCGCCGTTGCCGGGCGGGGGCGGCGGTGCCTCGCCGGGAGGCGGGTCGCCGCTTTCCCGGTGGAGGGCCGTCGTATCGGTCAGGGCCATGCCGCCTCCTCTTTACAGACAGGCTGTCTGCTTTAGGTGAGGGTAGCCTAAGTTCGAATGGGGGTGGGGTTGTTGCCCGGGATCGCGGAGGGGCGGGGCGGGGCCGTGGATTCGGGGGCGGTGCGCACCTGGCGCGCTTCAAGGGCCCGGACCAGCAGAAGCCCGCGGGCGTCCTGTCCGGCGGTGAGCGCAACCGCCTCAACCTGGCGCTCACCCTCAAGCAGGGCG
>NZ_JBSFNQ010000201.1:0-3626 GCF_053981115.1 Streptomyces sp. NPDC003691
TGGCGTGGTCGACGAGGTTCCAGAGGTCGTCGGGGTTGCGGATGCCGCCGGGGTAGCGGCAGCCGATCCCGATGACCGCCACCGGCTCCCGCTCCCCCTCCTCGATGTCCCGCAGCCGCTGATTCGCCTGCCGCAGCTCGGTGGTGGCCCGTCTGAGGTACTCGCGGAGCCGTCCGGAGTTACCGTCCCCGGCGCCGTCCGGGTGAGCCGCCTGCTCGGTGGTTCCGGCGTGGTCCATAAGAGATCGACTCCTCGGTTGCGTCCCGTGGTGCGGCCGGTCAGGCCGTGCCGAATTCGTGGTCCAGCGCCTCGAACAGATCGTCGTCGGAGGCCGCGGTGAGATCACCGGCCCGCTCGGCGGGCCGGGTGCGCTCCTGCCAGTCGCGCAGCAGCTCCCTGAGCCGGGCCTCGACCCCCTCGGGGTCGTCCGTACCGTCCGGCGAGAGCGCGGACAGTGTGCGTGCCAGCCCGTCGATCTCCGCGAGAACGGGTGTCCCCGTTCCCGTTTGCGTCCCCGGCGCCGCCCCGGCCCGTGCCTCCGCCTCCGCGAGCCGGGAGCGGACGTGTCCGGCCAGGACCTGCGGGGTGGGATGGTCGAAGACCAGCGTCGACGCCAGTGGCAGCCCCGTGGCCGCGGTCAGCCGGTTGCGCAGCTCGACGGCCGTCAGCGAATCGAAGCCCAGGTCCTTGAACGCCTCGTCCGCCACCACCGCCTCCGGACCCCGGTGCCCCAGCACGACGGCCACCTGCTCCCGGATCAGCTCCAGTACGACATCGTCCGCCTCCGCCTCCGTCAGCCCGGCCAGCCGCTCGGACAGCGACGGTCCATCGGCGGCCGCCGGCCCCGGTCGCGCTCCGTACCCCGTCGCCGCCGCGGGATCCGCCCGTACCAGCGAACGCAGCACCACCGGAACCGGCGCCGCCCCGTCCGCGGCGGCGAACGCCCCGGTGTCGATCCGGGCCGCGAAGGTCACCGGCTCCACCGCCCGCAGCGCGGCGTCGAACAGCGCCAGGCCCTCCGTGGACGACAGCGGCCGCAGCCCGCCCCGGCCGAGACGCCGGACATCGCCCTCGGTCAGATGCCCCGTCATTCCGCTGGAGTCCTCCCACAGACCCCACACCACCGACGAGGCCGGCAGACCGGCTCGGTGCCGCCGCCATGCCAGCGCGTCGAGAAACGCGTTACCGGCCGCGTAGTTCGCCTGCCCCGGACCGCCCAGCGTGCCCGCCGCCGAAGAGAACAGCACGAACGCCGCGAGATCCGCCCCGGCCGTCAACTCGTGCAGATGCCATGCCGCGTCCACCTTCGACCGCAGCACCGAGTCGAGCTGCTCCCCGGTCATCGATGTCACCGTCGCGTCGTCGAGGGTTCCGGCGGCGTGGATGACGGCGGTGAGGGGGTGGTTGGTGGGGATGGTGGTGAGGAGGGTGTGGAGTGCTTGGGGGTCGGAGGTGTCGCAGGCGGTGATGGTGGTGTGGGCGCCGAGTGCGGTGAGTTCTGTGTGGAGGGTTTGGGCGTTGGGGGTGTCGGGTCCGGTGCGGCTGACGAGGTGGAGGTGGGTGATGTGGTGTTCGGTGACGAGGTGGCGGGCGAGGAGGCTGCCGAGGGTGCCGGTACCTCCCGTGATCAGCACCGTGCCCGCCGGGTCCAGCGGACGCGGTACCCGCAGGGCGACCTTCCCCACATGCCGTGCCTGCCCCAGATACCGGAACGCCTCCAGGGCGTCGGCCGCATGCCACGCGGTCACCGGCAGCGGACGCAGCGCACCCGAGTCGAAGAGCGCCAGGATCTCCGCCAGCATCTCCCGGATCCGTTCCGGACCGGCCTCCACCATGTCGAACTGCCGGTACCGCACCCCGGGGTGGCGGTCGGCCGTCTCCCCGGGATCACGGACGTCCAGCTTGCCCATCTCGACGAACCGGCCGCCGCGCGGCAGCAGCTCCAGCGAGGCGTCGACGAACTCCCCGGCCAGCGAATTGAGGACCACGTCCACGCCCCGGCCGCCGGTGGCCGACAGAAACGCCTCGGTGAACCCGGTGTCGCGCGACGACGCGATACGCTCCGGCGGCAGCCCCGCCGCCCGGAGCAGCTCCCATTTGCCGCGGCTCGCCGTCCCGTACACCTCGGCACCCCGGTGGTGCGCCAGCTGGACCGCGGCCAGCCCCACCCCACCGGCCGCCGCATGGATCAGCACCGACTCGCCCGCGCCCAGGCCCGCCAGATCCGCCAGCCCGTAGTACGCGGTCAGATACACCACCGGTACGACCGCGGCCTGCGGGAACGACCAGCCTTCCGGGATCCGCGCCACCAGCCTGCGGTCGGTCACCGCGACCGGGCCGACACCACCGGGGAAGAGCCCGAACACCCGGTCGCCCGGGCGCAGGTCCGTCACATCGTCCGCGGTCTCCAGGACCACGCCCGCGGCCTCGCTGCCGATCGGCGCGTTCCCCGGATACATGTCCAGCGCGATCAGGACATCGCGGAAGTTCAGCCCGGCCGCCCGGACGGAGACCCGGATCCGGCCGGGCTCCAGCGCCTCGCCGGCCGCGGCCGAGGGAACGGGCGCCAGATTCTCCAGCGTGCCCCGCGGCCGGGCGTCCAGCACCCAGCCGTCCGGACCGTCGGGCAGGGACAGTGCCTCCTCGTCCGCGACGGGCGCCAGCCTCGGGACGTACGCCGCCCCCTCCCGTACGGCGAGCTGCGGCTCGTCGGCGCCGCGGATCGCGGCGATCGCCGCGGGCAGTGCCCTGGTCGTCTCCTCGTAGGCGTCCAGGTCGAGCAGGGCGAAGGCGCCCGGGTGCTCGGCCTGTGCCGACCGCAGCAGACCCCAGACCGCGGCGCCGCCGGGATCGTCGACGGAGTCGCCCGGCCGGACGGCCACGGCTCGTCCGGTCGTCACCGCCAGCGTCGCCCCGGCCAGCCTGGAGTCCGCGGCCCAGCCCTGAACCAGCTCCAGCGTCCGGCGCGCCAGACCACGGACCGCGTCCGGGACCGGTACGGCTTCGGGTACGGGTTCGCCTTCGGTCTCGGGTACGGCGCCGGACGGGCCGGTGGGTACGGTGACCGGCGCGCTGGGAGCGAGCACCACATCGGGTACGGGAGCGCCCGCGTCGAGGGCCGCGGTCAGCCCGGCCAGATCCTCGTACGACTCCGCCCGGCCGCCGGACGCCGCCAGGGCCCGCAGCAGGGCCCGGCTCCGGTCGTCCGCGCCGAGTACGGCGCAGCGCCCGGTCCGGACCGTGCCCGGCGCCGGGGGCAGCTCCTCCCAGCCGAGCCGGTGCAGTCCGTTGTCGTTGCCGGGAGTGCTGCCCAGCGAACGGGCGAGCCGGTCGCGGGAGACGGTCCGGACGGTGAGTTCCTCCGCGTAGAGCACGGGGGCACCGGAGGTGTCGGTGAGCCAGAGCGATACGGAACCGTCGTCGCGCGGCACGCACTGCACCCGGAGTTCGGTGACACCGGTGGCGAAGAATTGCACGTTCTTCCAGGCGAACGGGATGCGGATCAGCTCGGGGTCCAGTTCCGGACCGCTGAGTGGGAGGAGGTGGAGGGTGGTGTCGAGGAGGGTGGGGTGGAGGGTGTGTTGGTGGGGTGTGGTGTGGGTGGTGGGGTGTTGTTGGGTGTGGGC
>NZ_JBSFNQ010000202.1:0-3575 GCF_053981115.1 Streptomyces sp. NPDC003691
GGGTTGGTGCGGGGTGCTGCGGCGGTGGTGTTGGGGTTGCCGGGTGCGTCGGGTGTGGAGCCGGGTCGGGCGTTCCGTGATCTGGGCTTTGATTCTTTGACGGCGGTGGAGTTGCGGAATCGGCTGGCGGAGGAGTCGGGGGTGCGGCTTCCGGCGACGGCGGTGTTCGACCATCCGACGGCTTCGGCGCTCGCGGAGCGTCTGCTGGGTGAGCTGTCGGGCGAGGTCGCCGCTCTGGTGCCGGATGCGGTGCTGCCTTCGGTGGTGTCGGTGGACGACGATCCGGTGGTGATCGTCGGTATGAGCTGCCGCTACCCCGGTGGTGTGGGTTCGCCCGAGGACCTCTGGAACCTCGTCGCCTCGGGTGGGGATGCGGTGGGTGGTTTTCCTTCGGATCGTGGCTGGGATCTGGGGGCGTTGTTTGCGGGTGGTGGTTCGGGTACGTCGACGGCTCGTGGTGGTGGGTTCCTGGCGGGTGCGGGGGAGTTCGACCCGTTGTTCTTCGGTATTTCGCCGCGTGAGGCCCTCGCCATGGATCCGCAGCAGCGGTTGTTGCTCGAAGCCTCGTGGGAGGTGTTCGAGCGGGCGGGTATCGACCCGGTGTCGGTGCGTGGCAGTCGTACGGGTGTGTTCGTCGGTACGAATGGTGCGGATTACGGTGCGGTGCTGGTGAACTCGGCGGAGGCTGCCGAGGGGCATCTTGCGACGGGTAACGCGGCCAGCGTCGTTTCCGGCCGGCTGTCGTACACGTTCGGTCTTGAAGGCCCGGCGGTCACGGTCGATACGGCGTGTTCGTCGTCGTTGGTGGCGTTGCATCTGGCGGTGCAGGCGTTGCGTCAGGGTGAGTGCACGCTCGCGTTGGCGGGTGGTGTGACGGTGATGGCGACGCCTGGCACGTTTATCGAGTTCTCGCGGCAGCGGGGGCTTGCGGAGGACGGCCGGTGCAAGGCATTCGCGGCGGCCGCGGACGGCACCGGCTGGGGCGAGGGCGTCGGCGTACTCCTGGTGGAGAAGCTGTCGGACGCACGCCGCAACGGTCACCAGGTCCTGGCGGTCGTCCGCGGAAGCGCCGTGAACCAGGACGGTGCTTCGAACGGTCTGACGGCGCCGAACGGGCCCGCGCAGCAGCGCGTCATCCGCCAGGCCCTCGCCTCCGCTGGTCTTGCCGCTTCCGAGGTCGATGTGGTCGAGGCGCATGGCACCGGCACGGTCCTGGGTGACCCGATCGAAGCGCAGGCGGTGCTGGCGACCTACGGCCAGGACCGGCCGGAGGACCGGCCGCTCCGGCTGGGTTCGCTGAAGTCGAACATCGGCCACACGCAGTCGGCTTCCGGTGTCGGTGGTGTCATCAAGATGGTGATGGCGCTGCGGCACGGTGTGATGCCGCAGACCCTGCACGTGGACGAGCCGACGCCGCATGTCGACTGGACGGCGGGTGCGGTCGAGCTGCTGACCGAGGCCCGCGCCTGGGAGTCTGAGCGTGCCCGCCGGGCGGGCGTGTCCTCGTTCGGTATGAGCGGCACCAACGCCCACGTCATCCTGGAGCAGGCCCCCGAGGCCGAGGCTCCGGTGGCTTCGGCGGCACCGACCACGCTGTCGACGCTCCCGGTGCTGGTCTCCGCCCGTGACGAGCACGCCCTGCGCGACCAGGCCGCTGCCCTGCGCGCCCATCTCGCCGCCCACCCCGAACTGGAACCGGCGGACGTGGCGTTCTCCACGGCGACCACCCGCGCCGCACTGGAACACCGTGCCGTGCTGCTCGGAACGGACCGGGACGGACTGCTCGACGGTTTGGAAGCCCTCGCCGAAGGCCACTCCGGCCCGCTGACGGGAACGACTGCCGAGGGGCAGTTGGCGTTCTTGTTCAGTGGTCAGGGGAGTCAGCGCGTCGGTATGGGCCGTGAGCTGTACGAGGCGTTCCCGGTCTATGCGGAGGCGTTCGACGCGGTCTGCGCCCATCTGGACACGGAACTCGACCGGCCCTTGGGGGATGTGGTGTTCGGCGGCGACGCCGACAGGCTGAACCGCACCGAGTTCACGCAGGCCGCGTTGTTCGCGGTCGAGGTGGCGCTGTTCCGTCTGGTGGAGTCGTGGGGTGTCCGCCCGGACTATCTCGCCGGGCATTCGGTGGGTGAGATCGCGGCCGCGCAGGCGGCCGGGGTGTTCTCGCTGGAGGACGCCTGCACGCTGGTCGCGGCGCGCGGCCGGCTGATGGGCGCGCTCCCCGAGGGCGGCGCGATGGTCGCCGTAGAGGCTTCGGAAGAGGACGTACGCCCGCTCCTCGCCGAACACGAAGGTGTGGACATCGCGGCGGTCAATGGCCCGCGCTCGGTGGTCCTGTCCGGCGACGAGGACGCGGTCCTCAAGCTTGCGGCTCAGTGGAAGAACAAGCGGCTGCGGGTCAGCCATGCCTTCCACTCGCACCTGATGGACCCGATGCTGGATGAGTTCCGTACGGTCGCCGAGGGGCTCTCGTACGAGCGCGCCGGAATCCCCGTCGCGGGCCTGCCCGCCCTGGTCGATGCCGAGTACTGGGTGAACCATGTCCGGGACGCGGTCCGTTTCCACGACGCCGTGGAGCACCTGCGTACCGAGGGCGTGACGTCCTTCCTGGAGATCGGCCCGGACGGGATCCTGTCCGCCCTCGCCGAAGGCGTCCCGCTACTCCGCCGCGACCGCCCCGAGTCCGAATCGGCTACGACGGCCCTCGCCCGGCTGCATGTCCGGGGCACGCCGGTCGACTGGAAGGCGTTGTTCGCGGGTACGGGTGCCCGGCGCGTCGACCTGCCGACGTACGCCTTCCAGCGCAAGCAGTACTGGCCCGAGATCGTCCCGGCGACCGAGGACACCGAGTTCTGGGCCGCCGTCGAGAACGGCGAACTCTCCGAGCTGCTCGAACCCGTTCTGCCCGAGCTGCGCGAGTGGCGCCGGGCACGGACCGAGCGCGGAACCACCGAGGCATGGCGCTACCGGGTCACCTGGAAGCCGCTGACCGACCTCCCGGCCCCCGTCCTCTCCGGCACCTGGCTCGTCCTGCGGCCCGAGGGCGACCAGGAGTGGGCCGACACCGTCGTCGCCGGGCTCTCCCGGCACGGCGCCGAGGTCGTCACCGAACCGGCCGACGGCCACACCGCCGCACTCGCCGGTGTGCTGTCGCTGCGCGCGCTGGGCAGCGGCGACGCCGTCGCCGGCGCTCTGGCCGACATCACCACGGACTGGGGCGCTCCGCTGTGGATCGCCACCCGCGGCGCGGTCGCCGTGGGCCGCTCCGACACGGTTGCCGACCCGGCCCACACAGCGGTCTGGGGTCTGGGCCGGGTCGCCGGACTTGAGCAGCAGCTCGACCGCTGGGGCGGTCTCGTCGACCTGCCCGGCACGCCCGACGAGCGGGCGGTCGCCCGGCTGGTCTCCGCCCTCGTCGGCGGCGCCGAGGACCAGATCGCGCTCCGTACCTCCGGCGTCTACGCCAACCGCCTGGCCCGTGCGCCGTTTGGGCGGGTGGTGCGGGAGTGGCGTCCGCGGGGGACGGTGTTGGTGACGGGTGGTTCGGGTGCGTTGGGTGGTGCGGTTGCTGG
>NZ_JBSFNQ010000203.1:0-3468 GCF_053981115.1 Streptomyces sp. NPDC003691
TACTCCGGCTCCGTCGGAATCTCCGCAGTCGTCAGCTGCTCCAGATTCCCCCCGTTGATTCCCGGCACGGGTGGCGGCTTCGGGATATCGGTCAGCTCCACCCCCGCCCGGTCCACCGGCGGCGGCAGCGCACTCGCGCCCGGTACCAGGCCCACGGTGAGGGCCATGGAAACCACCGCTATGACGCCTGCGCGCAGGCGTAGGCGGCGGTTCCTCTCAGCTCTGGTGTCCGGGAGTCTCCCCCGGCCACTCCACGACAGCGAATTCCCCACGGTGGCCGTAGCCCTCCCCAGCGGTCCGGAATCAGTTTTCGGGCAGCACAAAGCGGCATGACCCGTCCCTGACATGTCTGTATCCGCCGCATCGTCGGACAGCACCGCACGGCCAGTCAATCGCCTTGATCACGGAGGGTGTGACAACAGTCACCGAAAATAAGGTGTGGTGATAGCGGTGGCGGGCAGGGGCGGAAAAACGGGCGAGTCATTTCATGGGCCATCAAAGTTGCCCGGTATCGACGCTTCGGATGCGTCGTCACAAAGCATCAGCAACGAACCCGCCGATGACCCTGCTTGGGGGGATTCATCCGGACCGAATCACGGAAACGTCCCGTGCTTGAAGGACTACCAGGCACTGTCCGAAGTTCCGTGAATGGCTTGAAATTTTTGTGAGGGCATCACCGCGTGATGGTCACGAGTGATGCACGGTAAGGCCCGGTCCGTCATGCTGACTGGCGCTCTCCCCAGGTCAGAGGCTTGTGCTGCCCATGACCGGGTGGGGCGGACTATCGGAGACAGCACGGCATCTCGCCTCCCGGACGGCCGCGTTCGTGGTTGCGCGTACTGCCGTTCAGGGGAGGGGATTCCAGCACCGTGGAACGTCCACGTCTCATCCGGGGACTGCCCCGGCGCACCGCAGCGGGGGTGGCGGCCGTACTGGCTGCGGCGCTCGGCGCCACGCTGCTGATACCCGACGGCGGCGATGGGGCGGGGTCCCCGCCCGAGCGCGCTCCTGTGAAGGCGGATGCCGCTCGTTCAGGTGGTGAGCCGCTGGACGAGAAGGCGGCGCGGGAGAAGGCGATGAAGACCGGGAAGCCGGTCGAAGTCCTCTCTGAGAGGGATGCCACCTCGACCGTTCACGCCCTGCCGAACGGGAAGTTCCGGCTGTCGACGCAGGCCGCCCCGGTTCGCGCCCAGGTCGACGGTGAGTGGCTGCCCATCGATACGACGCTGAAGAAGACCGGTGACGGCTGGCGGCCGAAGGCGACGGTCAACCCGGTCACCTTCCACAGCGGCAAGGCGCGGAAGAAGAACAGCAAGGGCGAGCGGAGCAGCCGTAACTACGCCCGTCTTCCGCTGGCGAAGTCCGCTGACGGCCAGTACACCGACCTGGCCACGTTCACGGCGGAGGGGCGTGAGCTGACTGTTGGGTGGCCGGGTGAGCTGCCGGAGCCCGAGGTCAGCGGTGCCAGTGCTCTCTACAAGGACGTCCTCGACGGTGTGGACCTGCTGCTGACCGCGCGGGACACCGGGTTCACCCATGTCCTGGTGGTCCACAGCGCGGAAGCCGCCGCGAATCCCGCCCTGAAGAAGATCTCGTACAAGCTGTCGTCGGCGGATCTGTCGTTCTCGCTGAACGAGAAGAACGATGTGCTGACGGTGAAGGACCCGCAGGGCGTGGAGGTTGGCGGCTCGCCTTCCCCCTTCATGTGGGACTCCAGCGGGAAGCCCGCCGTCACCCAGGGCGAGTCCGCCAGGGACACCGAAGCCGCCGCCGGGGGCACCTTCGCCCTCACCGGCCTCCTCGGACCCCAGATCGGGACCAAACGCGCTCCCGCCGCCGCCTCCCTGACCGGTGGCGGCACCGGTGACGCCGTGCTCTCCGTGGCACCCGACGAGAAGCTGCTGACCGGCAAGGACACCGTCTTCCCGGTATTCATCGACCCACCGCTCTACGGCAAGACCGCGGCCTGGACCACCGCCTACGAGCGGTATCCGACAACGAGTTTCTGGGACGGGGCGAACTTCAACTCCGGTACGACGGAGGGCCGGGTGGGCTACGAGTCCACCACCGGTGGTCTGTCGCGTTCCTTCTACCGCCTGACCTGGAAGAGCAGTATCAAGGGCGCGACGATCTCGGACGCGCTCTTCACGTTCCGGCAGACGTACTCCTGGTCGTGCACCGCGTCGGAGATGGAGGTCCACCAGACCGACGACATCTCCTCCGCCACCACCTGGAAGGAACAGCCCACCACCAGGACGCATATCGGCACCAAGAGCTTCGCTCACGGCTGGAACTCCTCCTGCCCGGACGCGTATGTCACCTACTCGGGCAAGTCGATCGCGCAGAGCGTCGCGGCCGGCGCCGGTGACACCAAGCTGACCATCCGGATGAAGGCCAAGAGCGAGACCTCGGCGAACTCGTGGAAGAAGTTCGTCGCCGAGGGTGCCTCGGCGCCGAAGCTGGACATCGACTACACCCGGCCCCCCAAGGAGCCGACCGGACTGACGGTGAACGGCCGGGCCTGCGACACCACCACCCCGTACACCACCTACGGCAAGGGCAACCTGACCTTCGCCGCGGGCAGCTCCGACCCCGACGGCGACCTCAAGTCCCTGTACTTCCAGATCTGGCAGGCAGGAGCCACCACCAAGATCTACGACGGTGCCCGCCCCGCGAGCACCACGACGGGCAAGGGCGACGTCCCGATCGACAAATCGAAGTTCCTCAACGGCAAGACCTACCACTGGTGGGTCAAGGCCGTCGACGGAGCGGGAACCTCCTCCACGTACGCCCCGCCGGGGACGGGAAGCTGCGGATTCGTCTACGACGACACCGCACCCGCATCCCCCGACATCAGCTCCGCCGACTTCCCCGAGGACGACGGCAACGGCGGCAAGTGGAGCGTGAAGCCCTTCGGCACCGCGGGCAAGTTCATCATGAAGCCCGCCGTCACCGGAGGCACCGGGACCGACAAGTTCTACTGGTCCTTCAACCGTGAGGCGTACGTTCCCGAGCGCAGCGCCACCGTCGCGGAGGGCGCGGCGGGCATCCCCCTGAACCCGCCCAACGCCGGCCCCAACATTCTTTATGTGAAGGCCGCCGATGCTGCGGGCAATATGTCGGTCAGCGCGACCCGGTACGTCCACTACGTCACCCCGCGCGACAAGGCCGACGCCCCCGGCGATGTGACCGGTGACGGATTCGCCGACCTCTATGTCATCGACGCCACCGGCGACCTGCGGCTCTACCCCTCGGAAGCGAACGGCGACCTCCACTCCTCGCTCATGGCCGCGCACCACGACGGCAAGCCCATCGAGCTGGACGCCGACGACGACGGCAAGCCCGACTACGGCTACCACTGGGTGGACGCCAACGGGAACAACCCCGCGCTGATCACCCACAACGGCGACTTCACCGGCGGTGACGGCGTCCAGGACCTGGTCGCCCGGATGCCCGACGGCAAGCTCT
>NZ_JBSFNQ010000204.1:0-3307 GCF_053981115.1 Streptomyces sp. NPDC003691
TCGCGGAGCGTCTGCTGGGTGAGCTGTCGGGCGAGGTCGCCGCTCTGGTGCCGGATGCGGTGCTGCCTTCGGTGGTGTCGGTGGACGACGATCCGATCGTGATCGTCGGTATGAGCTGCCGCTACCCCGGTGGTGTGGGTTCGCCCGAGGACCTCTGGAACCTCGTCGCCTCGGGCGCGGACACGGTCTCCGACTTCCCGACCGACCGTGGCTGGGACCTCGGCGCCCTCTTCGCGGGCGACGACTCCCCGGGCACCTCGACCGCCCACAGCGGCGGATTCCTCAAGGGTGCGGGGGAGTTCGACCCGGGATTCTTCGGGATCTCCCCGCGCGAGGCACTGGCGATGGACCCGCAGCAGCGGCTGCTCCTGGAGACCTCCTGGGAGGCGGTGGAGCGGGCCGGTATCGACCCGGTGTCGCTCCGCGGCAGCCGTACCGGCGTCTTCGTGGGGACGAACAGCCAGGACTACGCGACGCTGCTGATGTTCGCGGAGGACGACCTCAGCGGACACGTCGGTACGGGCAACGCGGCCAGCGTCGTCTCGGGCCGTCTCTCATACACCTTCGGTCTCGAAGGCCCGGCCGTCACGGTCGACACGGCCTGCTCCTCGTCGCTGGTGGCGCTGCATCTGGCGGTGCAGGCGCTGCGGCAGGGAGAGTGCACGCTCGCGCTGGCCGCCGGTGCCACGGTGATGGCGACCCCCGGCACCTTTATCGAGTTCTCGCGGCAGCGGGGGCTTGCGGAGGACGGCCGGTGCAAGGCGTTCGCGGCCGCCGCCGACGGCACCGGCTGGGGCGAAGGCGTCGGCGTACTCCTGGTGGAGCGGCTCTCCGACGCCCGCCGCAACGGTCACCAGGTCCTCGCGGTCGTCCGCGGCAGCGCCGTCAACCAGGACGGCGCGTCCAACGGGCTCACCGCCCCCAACGGTCCCGCGCAGCAGCGCGTCATCCGCCAGGCCCTCGCCTCCGCCGGTCTCTCCGCGTCGGACGTGGACCTGGTCGAGGCCCATGGCACCGGCACCCGCCTCGGCGACCCCATCGAAGCCCAGGCGGTGCTGGCGACCTACGGCCAGGACCGGCCGGAGGACCGGCCGCTCCGGCTGGGTTCGCTGAAGTCGAACATCGGTCATACGCAGTCGGCTTCGGGTGTCGGCGGTGTCATCAAGATGGTGATGGCGCTGCGGCACGGAGTCATGCCGCAGACCCTGCACGTGGACGAGCCGACACCGCATGTCGACTGGTCGGCGGGCGCGGTCGAGCTGCTGACCGAGGCCCGCGCCTGGGAGTCGGACCGTGCCCGCCGGGCGGGCGTGTCGTCGTTCGGAATGAGCGGCACCAACGCCCACGTCATCATCGAGCAGGCCCCCGACACCCCGCACAGCACGGAGGAGCACGCCGGGAAGCCGGTCCGCGAACTCCCGCTCCTGCCGGTCGTGGTGTCCGGCGCGGACGAGACCGCACTGCGCGAGCAGGCGCGGCGGCTGAACGAGACCGCCGAAGCCCGCCCGCTCGACCTGGCCTACTCCACCGCGACCACCCGCTCGGCGCTGGACCACCGTGCCGTGGTGCTCGCCGGAGACGGGGCCGGGCTCACGGCAGGTCTGGCAGCCCTGGCCGAGGGCCGCACCCTGACCGGAGTCGTAAACGGCACAACTGCCGAGGGGCAGTTGGCGTTCTTGTTCAGTGGTCAGGGCAGTCAGCGCGTCGGTATGGGACGTGAGCTGTACGAGACGTTCCCGGTCTATGCGGAGGCGTTCGACGCGGTCTGCGCCCATCTGGACACGGAACTCGACCGTCCGCTCCGCGATGTGGTGTTCGGCGAGGACGCCGAGCTGCTGAACCGGACCGAGTTCACGCAGGCGGCGCTGTTCGCGGTCGAGGTGGCGCTGTTCCGGCTGGTCGAGTCCTGGGGTGTCCGCCCCGACTATCTCGCCGGTCATTCGGTGGGCGAGCTTGCGGCGGCGCATGTGGCCGGGGTGCTGTCCCTGGCGGACGCGTGCACGCTGGTGGCGGCGCGCGGCCGGCTGATGGGTGCGCTGCCCGAGGGCGGCGCGATGGTCGCCGTAGAAGCCTCCGAGGAGGACGTACGCCCCCACCTGACCGATGGCATCGACATTGCGGCGGTCAACGGCCCGCGCTCGGTGGTCCTGTCCGGCGACGAGGACGCGGTCCTCAAGCTGGCGGCCGAGTGGAAGAACAAGCGTCTTCGCGTCAGCCACGCTTTCCACTCGCACCTGATGGACCCGATGCTGGCCGAGTTCCGTACGGTCGCCGAGGGACTCTCCTACGAGCCCGCCCGGATTCCCGTCGCGGGCCAGCCCTCCCACGTCGACGCCGAGTACTGGGTACGGCACGTCCGCGACGCGGTCCGCTTCCACGACGCCGTCGAGCAGCTCCGTACCGAGGGCGTGACGTCCTTCCTGGAGATCGGTCCGGACGGGATCCTGTCCGCCCTGGCCGAAGGCGGCGTCCCGCTGCTCCGCCGCGACCGCCCCGAGACGGAGTCCGCGCTCACCGCCCTGGCCCGCCTCCACACCACCGGCACCCCCGTCGACTGGGAGGCGTTCTTCGCCGGTACCGGCGCCCGGCGCACCGACCTGCCCACCTACGCCTTCCAGCGCAAGCACTACTGGCCGCGCCTCAAGCGGTCCGACGAGGCACTGGAAGCCCTGCGGTACCGCGTCGACTGGAAGCCCCTCGGGGATCCGGCCGCCGGGGTGCTCCCGGGGCAGTGGCTGGTGGTCGCCGCCCCCGGCGACCGGCGGACCGAGGCCGTACGGAACGCTCTCGCCGACCGCGGCGCCGAACCCGTACTGCTGGAGGTCACGGACACCGCGCTGCTCACCAAGCATCTGCACGAATACGCGCAGTGCGACGGCGTGGTGTCGCTGCTGACCGGTGTCGAGTCCGCTCTCGCGCTCGTTCAGGCCGTTGAGTCGGCGGCCGTCACCGCGCCCCTGTGGCTGGTCACCAGTGACGCGGTCGCCGTCGAGAAGGCCGATGTCGTCGACAGCGACGAGGCCGCCGTCTGGGGTCTGGGCCGGGTCATGGGCCTGGAGCAGCCCGACCGCTGGGGCGGTCTGGTCGATGTGCCGGCCGTGCTCGACGCGACCACCGCGGCCCGTCTTGTCGCCGTGCTCTCGGGCTCCGCGGGCGACGACGAGGACCAGCTTGCCGTCCGCCCGTCCGGTATCCACGGCAGGCGTCTCGCGCGTGCGCCGTTTGGGCGGGTGGTGCGGGAGTGGCGTCCGCGGGGGACGGTGTTGGTGACGGGTGGTTCGGGTGCGTTGGGTGGTGCGGTTGCTGG
>NZ_JBSFNQ010000205.1:0-3219 GCF_053981115.1 Streptomyces sp. NPDC003691
GGCAGGGGCGGGGTGAGGGTGGGGAGCCGTTGTGGTTGGGGTCGGTGAAGTCGAATGTGGGGCATACGCAGGCGGCTGCGGGTGTCGCGGGGATTGTGAAGATGGTGCTGGCGATGCGGCATGGGGTGCTGCCGCGGACGTTGCATGTGGACGAGCCGTCGGGGGAGGTGGACTGGGACTCGGGCGCGGTGGAGCTGCTGACCGAGGCGCGGGAGTGGGGCCGGAGCGGTGGCCGTCCGCGTCGGGCGGGGGTGTCGTCGTTCGGGATCAGCGGGACGAACGCGCATGTGATCGTCGAGGAGCCCCCGGCCGTGGCGGCGGCCGACTCTGAAGATGCTGCTCCGGTGGCGTGGGTGCTGTCCGGGAAGACGCCTGAGGCGGTGTCGTCGTATGCGGATCGTCTCGGGTCGTATCTGGCGGGGCGTGAGGGGATCCGGGCGGTGGATGTGGCCCGGTCGTTGGCGGGGCGGGCGCGGTTCGAACACCGTGCGGTGATCGTCGGCTCGGACCGGGACGAACTGCTGGACGGCCTAGGAAATGCGAGTTCCGTCCCTGCGGTACGGGGAATGCTTGCGCTGCTCTTTACGGGGCAGGGTGCGCAACGGTTGGGGATGGGCCGTGGGCTGGCCGGGCGTTTCCCGGTGTTCGCGGAGGCGTTCGACGAGGTGGCTTCGGCGCTGGATGCCCATTTGGAGCGGCCGTTGCGGGAGGTGGTGTGGGGTGAGGATGCCGCCTTGCTGGAGGAGACGGGTTGGGCGCAGCCCGGTCTGTTCGCCTTCGAAGTGGCGCTGTTCCGCCTCCTGGAGTCGGCTGGTCTGAAGCCGGATTACCTGGCTGGGCATTCGATCGGTGAGCTGGCGGCTGCGTATGTCGCGGGCGTACTGACCCTGGACGACGCGGCCCGCTTGGTGGCGGCGCGTGCCCGGTTGATGCAGGCGCTGCCGTCGGGTGGGGCGATGGCCTCGGTCCGCGCGAGCGAATCGGTTGTCCGTGATGCGCTCGTGGACGGTGTGGAGGTGGCGGCGGTCAACGGCCCGGCCTCCGTGGTGATCTCCGGCACCGAAAAGGCTGTTAAGGCCACCACCCGGCGCCTTAAGGGATACAAGGTGACCCGTCTCCGGGTCAGCCATGCCTTCCACTCGCTCCTGATGGAACCGATGCTGGCGGAGTTCTCGGAAGTCGCCTCAGCGCTTTCGTACACCCCGCCTCGGATTCCCTTCGTGTCCACGCTCACCGGTCTGCCAGTCACCGACGAATTGACCGACCCTGCCTACTGGGTGCGCCAGGTCCGTGAGCCGGTGCGTTTCGCCGACGCGGTCTCCACCCTCACCACCCAGGGCATCACTCGGTTCCTCGAAGTCGGCCCGGACACCGTCCTGGCACCCGCCGCCGAGGACTCCCTCCCCACCGGCACCCTCACACTCTCCTCCCAGCACCGCGACCGCGACGAAGCCCGCGCCCTTCTCACCGCCCTCGGCACCCTCCATACCCACGGCACCGACCTCGACCTGACCGCTCTCCACCCCACCGGCCACCACCTCCCCGACCTCCCCACCTACCCCTTCCAACGCGAACGCTTCTGGGCCGACACCCGCGAGTACTGGGCCGACGCCTGGGCGGGAGCGGGCGGCGGCGATGTCGTGTCGGCCGGGCTGAGGCCGCTCGCACACCCCCTGATGGGTGCCGCGATGGCGATGCCGGGTACGGACGAGCACGTCATCACCGGCCGGATCTCGCGGTCCACACACCCGTGGATGGCGGATCACGAGGTCATGGGCGTGGTACTGCTCCCGGGCGCCGCACTCGTGGAGATGGCGCTGCACGCGGGGCACCAGGTGAACTGCCCGGCCCTCGCGGAGCTGACGCTCCACGCGCCGCTGGTCCTGCCGGATCCGGCGTCCGTAGTGGTGCTGCGTGTCGTGGTCGGCGGTCCGGAGGGGTCCGGCTCGCGTGCCGTACGTGTGTACTCCGCCGCTGCCGACGACGGCCCCTGGACTCTCCATGCCGACGGGCAGCTGACGGCCGCCGCCCCGGAGCCCCCTGCCGAGAGCGGCCCATGGCCGCCCGACTCCGCCGAGGAGGTTCCGGCGGACGGCTTCTACCAGCGACTGCTCGACGACGGATACGCCTACGGGGGCACTTTCCAGGGACTCCGCAGGCTCTGGCGGCGAGGTGAGGAACTGTTCGCCGAGGTGGTTCTGCCGGAGCCCGTGGACGCCGAAGCGGACCGCTACGGTCTGCACCCCGCGCTCCTCGACGCCTGCCTGCACGCTCCCCTCCTTGCCGCGCCGGGTACTGACGAGGGTGCGATGCTCCCGTTCGTGTGGACCGATGTGGTCTGCCATGCGGTCGGTGCCACGCAACTCAGGGTCCGGATCGTGCCTTCCGGGCGGGATGCCGTCTCCCTTTCGGCCACCGATGTGCTGGGCAACCCGGTGCTGACCGTGGGAGCCCTGGTGTCCCGTCCGGTCCCGGCCGACCGGCTCGGGGCGCGGCCGGGGGAGCCGGACGCCGGATACCGCGTCGAATGGACGCCGGTTCCGAAGCCCTCCTGCCCGGTGCCACCGGTCCTCGTGGGTGAGGCGCTGAAGGGTGTCGCCGGGGCCACGCGCTTCACCGACCTGGCGGCACTCGCCGCGGCCGTCGACGAGGGCGCACCCGTACCCGACCGGGTGCTGGTCCGGTGCGGCCCGTACGACATCGACGGGGACAGGGACGGCAGGCACGGGGACGGGGACGGCGGGGACGGGGACGGCGATGTCCCGGCGCGGATCCGCGCCGTTACGGGGTATGCGCTGGAACTGGTCCAGGAGTGGCTGGCCCTGGAATCGCTCGCGGACTCCCGGCTCGTGTTCGTCACGACGAACGCCCTGCTGCCCGACGGCACCGGCCGCACCGACCTCGCGGTTGCGCCGGTGCTCGGTCTCCTCCGGTCGGCGCAGGCCGAGCACCCTGGCAGGTTCGGGCTGCTCGACACCGACGGGGGCACAGCCTCGGCAGCCGCTCTGACCGCGGCATCCGCCTCCACCGAGACGGAGATCGCCGTACGGGACGGTGAACTGTTCGTACCCCGGCTGGCCCGGGCCGCGGCCGCCGCCTCCGCCGAAGCCCCGGACCTGTCCGGGGGGACGGTGTTGGTGACGGGTGGGTTGGGTGGGTTGGGTGGTTTGGTGGCGCGGCATGTGGTGGTGGGTTGGGGGGTGCGGCGGTTGGTGTTGG
>NZ_JBSFNQ010000206.1:0-2788 GCF_053981115.1 Streptomyces sp. NPDC003691
AAGCTCTCCCAGGCCGTCACCGCCTGCGCCGGCGGATTCGCCACCAACGTCAAGACCACCGAGCAGCAGCTCACCGACGTCAAACCCGACCTCGCGCCCCAGGGCGCCGAACAGGCCATGGCCTTCACCGCCCAGGTGAAGAAGGCCGGTGCCACTCACCCGGTCAAGGTCGTCGTCTTCCGCAAGGGCACCACCGTCGGCTATCTCACCGCCACCGGCACCCCGGGGAAGACCCTCACCTTCCCCGCCAAGGTCTTCGAGGCACAGCTCGTCAAACTCGCCTGAACAAAGGGCTATCGCGCTCCGGTGGTTGAACCGCACTGCCGGAAAATGCCTGGCCCCCACGCCGTGTCGGCGTGGGGGCCAGGTGCTTCAGGAGACTATTTCCGGATGGTCGGCACGGCTATCCGAGTCGTTTCTTGGTGCGCCAGTCGGTGGAGATGACGCCGACGGGTGTGCCGTGGTGGGTGGCTCCGCCGGGGTAGAAGCGGACGATGCCGTTGTCGGTGGCGCCGGTGACGGCCCAGATTTCGGGGATGCCGTCGTTGTTGATGTCGGGGGTGCCGGTCATCAGGGGGATGGCGGCGGTGGTCCAGCCGTTTCCGTACTGAGCGTCGACACCGTTCTTGGAGTTGACCGCGCTGGCGAGGGAGTTGAGGTCGGTGCCTGTTCCGCCGGTGGCGGGTTTGCCGTGGCGCAGGAGGAGGCGTGCGGTGTTGAAGTCGCGCCAGACCATGTCGGCGGCGCCGTCGTTGTCGTGGTCGCCGATGCTGACGAGGTCGCGGTTGGTCCAGGCGGTGGCGGAGAGCTGGATGGCGGTGTCGAAGGCGGCGCCGGTGTAGCCGGTGAACACCCACAGGGCGTCACCCGCGGTGGCGAAGACTTCGGGGAGGTTGTCGTTGGTGATGTCGCCGACCGCGAGGATTTGGGTCAGGGAGGAGGGGGCGGGGGCGTTGGCGGGGAGGTGGACTTCGACGCGCTTGGAGATGTCGAGGCTGCCGTAGCCGTCGCCGCGGTAGATGTAGAGCTTGCCGTCGGGCATGCGGGCGACGAGGTCCTGGACGCCGTCGCCGCCGGTGAAGTCGCCGTTGTGGGTGATCAGGGCGGGGTTGTTGCCGGTGTCGTCGACCCAGTGGTAGCCGTAGTCCGGTTTCCCGTCCTCGTCCTCGTCCAGCTCGATGGCCCGGCCGTCGTCGTGGGCGGCCATGAGGGAGGAGTGGAGGTCGCCGTTGGCTTCGGAGGGGTAGAGGCGCAGGTCGCCGGTGGCGTCGATGACGTAGAGGTCGGCGAATCCGTCACCGGTCACATCGCCGGGTGAGTCGGCTTTGTCCCGTGGGGTGACGTAGTGGAGGTAGCGGGTCGAGGTCAGCGACATATTGCCCGCGGCGTCGGCCGCCTTCACGTAGAGGATGTTGGGGCCGGCGTTGGGCGGGGACAGGGTGCGGGTGATGCTGGTGGCACCCGCGGCAAGCGAGACGCTGCGTTCGGCGACGAAGGACTCGCGGTTGAAGGACCAGAAGAACTTGGTGGTCCCGGTGCCGCCGCTGGCGGCGGTGGTGAAGGTGTAGACGCCGGCGGTGCCGAACGGTTTCACACTCCACTTGCTGCCGGTGCCGTCGTCCTCGGGGAAGTCGGTGGAGCTGATGTCAGGGGAGGCGGGGGCGGTGTCGTCGTAGACGAATCCGCAGTTGATGACACCGGGCGGGGCCCAGGTCGAGGACACCCCGGCCGCGTCGATCGCCTTCACGATCCAGTGGTACGTCTTGCCGTTGACGAACTTCGTCCGGTCGACCGCCACATCGGCCTTGCCCGCACTGGTCGTCGTCCGGACACTGTCCACGATCTTCGTGGCGGTGGCGTCGGTACGCCAGGCCTGGAAGTGCAGCGACTTCAGATCCCCGTCGGGGTCGGAGCTGCCCGCGGCGAAGGTCAGGTTGCCCTTGCCGTAGGTGGTGTACGGGGTGGAGGTGTCACAGGCCCGGCCGTTCACCGTCAGCCCGGTCGGCTCCTTCGGGGGCCGGGTGTAGTCGATGTCCAGCTTCGGCGCCGAATGGCCCTCGGCCACGAACTTCTTCCACGAATTGGCGCTGGTCTCGCTCTTGGCCTTCATACGGATCGTCAGCTTCGTCGCGCCGGCACCCGCCACCACGCTCTGCGCGATCGACTTCCCGTCATAGGTGACGCTGGCATCCGGGCAGGAAGAGTTCCAGCCGTGCGCGAAGCTCTTCGTCCCGATATGGGTCCGGGTCGTCGGCTGGTTGTTCCAGGTCGTCGCCGACGAGATGTCGTCCGTCTGGTGGACCTCCATCTCCGAGGGGCTGCACGACCAGGAGTACGTCTGCCGGAACGTGAACAGCGCCGACGAGATCGTCGCGCCCTTGATACTCGACTTCCAGGTCAGCCGGTAGAAGGAACGGGAGAGTCCGCCGGTGGTGGACTCGTAGCCCACCCGGCCCTCCGTCGTCCCGGAGTTGAAGTTTGCCCCGTCCCAGAAGCTGGTGGTCGGGTACCGCTCGTAGGCGGTGGTCCAGGCCGCGGTCTTCCCGTAGAGCGGCGGGTCGATGAACACCGGGAAGACGGTGTCCTTGCCGGTCAGCAGCTTCTCGTCCGCAGCGACGGAGAGCACGGCATCCCCGGTCCCGCCACCGGTCAGGGAGGCGTCGGCGGGACCGCGCCTGGTCCCGATCTGCGGTCCGAGGAGGCCGGTCAGGGCGAACGTCCCCCCGGCCTTCGCCTCGGCGTCCTTCGCGGGCTCGCCCTGGGTGACCGCGGGCTTCCCGCTCGAATC
>NZ_JBSFNQ010000207.1:0-2732 GCF_053981115.1 Streptomyces sp. NPDC003691
CAGCTCTCCGCCACCGCCTGGACCAACCGCGACCTGGTCTCCCTCGGCGACCACGACAAGGACGGCGCCGTCGACATGGTCTGGCGCGACTTCAACACCTCGCGTCTGCTGCTGCGGCACGGCAAGCCGGCCACCGGCGGAGGCACCGAACTGACCTCGCTCGCCAGTGCCGTCAACTCCAAGAACGGTGTCGACGCCCAGTACGGCACCTCCTGGAACACCACCAACATCCCGCTGCTGACCGGCACGCCGGACATCACCAAGGACGGCATCCCCGAAATGTGGGCCGTCACCGGAGCCGCCGACAACGGCATCGTCCGGTTCTACCCCGGCGGCGCCACCCACCACGGCACACCCGTCGGCGTGATCTCCACCGACTGGCGCACCAAGAAGGCCCTCGGATAGCACCGGACATCCGGTTGGGGAGATCCGGAAGTCCCTGCGGAACCGTCTCCCGTCCCCCGCGCCGCGACCCGGCGCGGGGGACGTGTGCGTTCCGGACGGGCTCGTGCCGTGCCCGCCGAGGTCAGCCCGTGCACACCGGCGACGGCTGCCGCCAGAACCGGTACAGGTCGTAGCCGCACGCCGTCTCCAGCTCCGGCACCCCCAGTCCCCTCAGCACCCAGTCCACCAGGCCGAAGAACGCGCGGTTCACCTCCGGTACGAAGAACAGCAGCGCGAACACGACCAGCAGGCCGTACGCCCCGACCGGGGCCAGCCGGCGGCGCATCGCGGGGGAGAGCCACGGCTCCACCACCCCGTAGCCGTCGAGCCCGGGTACCGGCAGGAAGTTGAGGATCGCGGCCGTCACCTGGAGGAGCGCCAGGAAAGCCAGGGCGTAGCGGAACAGCGGCGGCACACCTTCCAGACCGTCCAGCCAGAACGGGGCCGTGCAGACCACGGCGAACGCCGCGTTCGTCAGCGGGCCCGCCGCGGAGATCAGGCTGTGGCGCCAGCGGCCCGGGATCCGGCCGCGTTCGATGAACACCGCACCGCCGGGCAGTCCGATACCGCCCAGGACGACAAAGAGGACCGGCAGGACGATGCTGGTCAGCGCATGGGTGTAGGCGAGGGGGTTGAGCGTCAGATACCCCTTGTCGACGACGGTGGGGTCGCCGCTGTGCAGCGCGGTGCGGGCATGCGCGTACTCGTGCAGACAGAGGGAGACCACCCAGGCCGCGGTCACGAAGAGGAAGACCGCGATCCCGGCCGTCTCGGCCCAGTCCGTCCACACCGCCCAGCCGGCGACCGCGCCGACCGCGACGATGCCGAGAAAGACCGGGCTGACACGGCGCGAGGACCGGGAGGAGGTGGCTGCTGGGCTCATGGCGCGGCTCCGGTGGCGTGACGGCGTGGTGACCGACCGTACCCGTCGGTGCGGGGTCAACGAACCGGGCCACGCTTCCGGTTCCGTCCGTACGGAGATCCGGAGCCGCGCGGCCGTCCCTGCGGAGAGAATGGCCGGGTGCGCTACTCCGTACTCGGCACCACACAGGTCCATCGCGACGACGGCACCCTTGTGCCCCTCGGCGGCGCCCGGCTGCGCGCCCTCCTCGGCGCGCTGGCGCTGAGCCCCGGACGGGCCGTCCCGGTGGGGACCCTGGTGGACGAGGTCTGGGGCGGGGAGCCGCCCGCCGATGCGACGGGGGCGCTCCAGGCACTCGTCGGGAGGCTGCGGCGGACCATCGGGGCCGCGGCCGTGATCTCGGCCGCGGGCGGGGCCGGCTACCGGCTGGTCGCCGACCCCGACGACATCGACCTCCACCGCTTCACCCGGCTCGCGGGCGAGGGCGCCCGCGCCCTGGCCGAGGGCGACGCGGTGAAGGCGCTCGCCGTCCTCGACGAAAGCCTCGCGCTCTGGCACGGCCCGGCGCTCGCCGACCTCCCCGACGGCGGCCGGGCCGAGGCGGCCGGTGCGGAGGCCCGCCGCGGTTCGGCGGTGCGGGACCGGCTTGCCGCGCTGGTCCTCCTGGGCCGCGCCGGGGAGACCCTGCCCGAACTGACCGCGGCCTGCGCGGACGCCCCCCTCGACGAACCGCTGCACGCACTGCGGATACGTGCCCTCCGGGCCGCCGGACGGCCCGCCGAGGCACTCGCGGCCTACGAGGAGGTACGGGCCCGGCTGGCCGACCGGCTCGGCACCGACCCGGGCCCCGAACTGCGCGCGCTCCACCGGGAACTCCTCACCCCGGACGGGTCCCCGGCCCCCGGGAAGCCGCAGGGCCCGCAGGAGCCCCGCACCGCGTACGACCCTCGCCCCGCGCGAGATCGCGACCCCGCGCCCGCCCCGCGGGAGTCCCTCTCCCCGGTCGCCGCCGCCCCGCGCGGCAATCTGCGGGCCCGGCTGACGTCGTTCGTCGGACGGGAGGACGACCTGGACGCGCTCCGGGAGGATCTGCGCGGCGCCCGGCTGGTCACCCTGCTCGGCACCGGCGGCGCGGGCAAGACCCGGCTGTCGCAGGAGGCGGGCGCCCGGGCCGCGGACGCTTACCCGGACGGGGTCTGGCTGGCCGAACTCGCCCCGGTGAACGACCCCGGGAGCGTCCCCGAGACCGTGCTGCTCGCCCTCGGGGCCCGGCAGGCCGTGCTGCGCGGCGCGGGCGCCGAGGAGCTGCGGGCCGCCGAATCGCTGGGCGGCGATCCGTTGGTGCGGTTGGTGGAGTACTGCCGGTCGCGGCGGATGTTGTTGATCGTGGACAACTGTGAGCATGTGGTGGGTGCGGCGGCGGGGT
>NZ_JBSFNQ010000208.1:0-2645 GCF_053981115.1 Streptomyces sp. NPDC003691
CTCTCGATCCAGGTGGTGGCGAGGGCTCGGAGGGCCGGTATCCGGATCACCCCGAGGCAGCTGTTCCAGCACCCCACGATCACCCAACTCGCCCCACATGCGGTAGAGCTGGTACCCGAGGACGGCGGGCATCCGAATCCGGGGGGTGATTCCCCGGGCCTTGCCGATACGGCCGGCCTGCCCGCCGGCCGGCTCGCCTCCTGGGAGCGTACCCATGGGCCCCTGCATGCCGTCTGGCCCATGTCCGCGCTGCAACAGGGCATGCTCTATCACGCTCTTGCCGAACCCCGTTCGGACGCCTACACCGAGCAGTTGGTGTGCACGCTGCGCGGTGACATCGATCCGCAGTACTTCCTCGACGCCTGGCGCAGTGCCATCAACCGGCACTCGGCCCTGCGGGCACACTGTGCCTGGCACGACGTCGACCGCCCCGTGCTGGTGGTGCCCCAGGAGATCGGCATACCGGTCGTGTACGAGGACTGGACGGCCGAAAGCGGCGCAGAGCCGCCCCTCGACCGGCTGGAGGAGTTCCTCGCGCGCGACCGCCGTACAGGATTCGAACTGGACGGCGGGCCGTTGCTCCGCCTGGCTCTGTTCCGTGTCGGCGGCGATCGGTGGGCCTTCATCTGGACGAATCATCACATTCTGCTCGACGGATGGTCCCTCCCCATTGTCGCGGGAGATGCCTTTGCGCTCTACGCGACTCATCGCTCGGAACCGGAGCCCGAGCTTGCGGCCGCTCCCGACTACGGCGCGTTCGTACGCTGGAACGAGAGCCGGGACCGTGCCGGGGACGAGACCTTCTGGCGCGAACAGCTCACCGGATTCACCGCTCCGGCCCTGCTCGCACAAGCTCGGTCCGAGGCTGCCACAAGCGCCGGGGACCGGTACGAGCCCGTACTACGGATGACTGCCCAACGCTCGCACAGCCTCACCGAGACTGCCCGACAGCGCGGTGTCACCCTCGCCGCACTCGTCCACGCCGCCTGGGCCCTGGTCGTCGCGCGGCATACCGGTGCCCGGGACCTGGCGGTCGGCAGTGTGCTGTCCGGACGGCCCGCCGAGATCGACGATGTCGAGAGGACCGTAGGACTTTTCATCAACACCCTGCCCTTACGGGTGAGGCTCCCCGACGACCTGCGGGTGGACGAACTGCTCTCAGCCGTGCTCCGGGGACTGCACGACCTCGGTGACCACCAGCACGCTCCGCTGGCAGGGGTAACCTCCTGGGCCGGCTCCGCGGCGGGAGCCCGGCTTTTCGACTCCATCGTGGTCGTCGAGAACTACCCCTTCGACGGACTCGCCACCGCCGGTTTCACGTTGGAGAGCAGCCGCCTGCTGGAGCGCACCACCTACCCGGTGAGTCTGCAGGTGCTGCCCGGAGAGCAGGTGGAGCTGAGGCTGTACGTTGATGCCGCAGCCTTTGGTGAGGAAGCAGCACAAGGGCTGCTCGACGACCTCGGCCGGATCCTGGACATGCTGACCGGCGACCCGGGCGCCACTCTGGGCGAACTGGGTCTCTACGACACCGAGACCGCCGTAGCGTGGTCGGGCGCCGGGGCGCCGCCTACCGCCGGGCAACCGGTGGTGGATGCCGTTCTGCACCATGCCCGGTCGGCTCAGGACGCCCCGGCTCTGATCGACGGCGAACAGATCTGGACCTACGGAGAGCTGGAGCGGGCCTCGGCCGTGGTGGCCCGCCGCCTGCGCCGGTCGGGGGCTGGTCCGGATTCGGTGGTGGGCCTGTTCCTGCCGCGGGGAGCCGGGATGGCGGTGGCGATGCTGGGCGTGCTGAGAGCCGGTGCGGCCTGGCTGGTGCTCGACCCGTCGTACCCCGCCGAGCGGCTCCGGACGATGGTGGCCGAGGCGGCGTGCGCACAGGTGGTGAGCGGGACCGCACATCTCGGTTACCTCGGTGGTCTGCTGCCCGACGGCACTACCGTGACGGACCTGGACGGGCTCGACCTCGGTGCCGAGGTCGACCGGTCCGGTCTGGACCTGGCGCACCCGGATGATCTGGCGTATCTCGTCTTCACCTCGGGGTCCACCGGCCGCCCCAAGGGGGTTGCCGTGACGCACGGCCAACTGGCTACCCACCTCGGCCGGATCGGCGAGGCATTCGGTCTGACCGCCCACGAGCGGGTCCTGGTCTTCGGGTCGTTCGCCTTCGACGTCAGTACCGAGCAGTTGTTCGCGCCGTTGACCAGGGGCGGCTCGGCCGTGATCCGTCCCGATGGGCTTCTCGGTACGGATGAACTCCTTGCCTTTCTGGAGAAATGCCGGGTTACCGTCTTCAACCCGCCGACCGGCCTGTGGCGGCAACTGGCCACCGACCTCGCCGACGGCGCCGCGGTGCCCGCCGGACTGGCCGTACGGCTCACCGTCGTCGGCGGCGATGCCATGCCTGCCGCCGAGATCGATGGCTGGCAGCGCACCGTGGGTGGTCGCCTGATCAACGCCTACGGACCCACTGAGACCGTCATCACCGCCACCACGCAGGAAGCCACCGCCGACCTCATCGGTACCGTTCCGTTGGGAAGGCCACTGCCTGGTACGTCGGTGTTTGTGTTGGATGGGTTGGTGCGTCCGGTTGTTGTGGGGGGTGTGGGTGAGTTGTTTATTGGTGGTGTTGGTGTGGCGCGTGG
>NZ_JBSFNQ010000209.1:0-2621 GCF_053981115.1 Streptomyces sp. NPDC003691
GGCACCACACACTCCACCACCACAAACCCCTCCACCCCACCACCCACACCCAAACCACCCACCGACACACCCACCCCACGCCACTCCACACCGAAGAGGGAGTCCCGGCCATCGGCCGTCCGGGCCAGTGCCCGCAGATCGTCGGTGGCGATCGGGCGGAGTGCCAGAGAGCCGATCTCGGCCACGGGCACACCGGCCCGGTCGGTGAGGGCGATGCCGACGGTGTCCGCGGCAACGGTCGTGATCCGGGCGCGGAGGACGGAGGCGCCCACGCTCAGCAGTCGCAGCCCCGACCAGACGAACGGCAGCAGCGGGCCGTCGTCCGCCGTCTCCGCCTCTCCTCCGCCGGCCGTGTCCAGCGACCGGGCACGGCCGACCACGGCATGGAGGACGGCGTCGAGCAGGGCCGGGTGGATGCCGTACCGGGCGGCCTCTGCGGTCTGCTCCTCACCGAGCCGGACCTCCGCGTACAGGTCGCCGTCGTGCCGCCACAAGGCGGTCAGGCCCTGGAACTCCGGACCGTACTCGTAGCCCTGCTCAGCCAGCCGGGGGTAGAGGCCGACGATATCGACGGGCTCGGCTCCGGCCGGCGGCCAGACGCCGGAGGCCGTACCGCCGGAAGGGGGCGCGGCCAGGGAATCCGTACCGGAAGCGGCGGCCCCGGTGCCCAGGGGGACGAGCCGGGCGGTAGCGTGCCGGGTCCACACGGCGTCGGTCTCCCCACCGCCGTGTGCCGTGGGCCGGGCGTGGAACCGGAGCGGCCGGACGCCGTTCTCGTCGGGAGCGCCGACCGCCACCTGGAGACGGACCTCACCGTCGGCCGTCAGCACAAGCGGTGCCTCCAGCGCGAGGTCGTCGACCCGGGCCCCGCCGACGGCCTCGGCCGCGCGCAGCGCCAGCTCCACGAAGGCAGTCCCCGGCAGCAGGACGGTACCGGCCACGGCATGGTCCACGAGCCATGGCTGCGTACGCAGCGAGAGCGTGCCCGTGAGCAGCAGCCCGTCGTCGGCCAGGGCCACGGACCCGGTCAGCAGGGGGTGGTCGGCAGGCGCGAGCCCGGTGTCGCCGATTCCTCCGGCGGCCAGCGGCGGGTTGATCCAGTAGCGCTGCTGCTGGAAGGCGTACGTGGGCAGGTCGATGTCCGGGACGGTTCCGGCGGTGCCGGGTACCGCCTGCCAGTCGATGGGCAGACCGGTGGTGTGGAGGGTGGCGATGCTGGTGAGAAAACGGGTCCAGCCGCCTTCGTCGCGCCGGAGGGACCCGGTGACGACGGGACGGTCGGCCGCGTCCCGCGGGCCTTCGTCCCGGAGTGCGTCGTCCAGAGTGTCGCCGATGGCCATGGTGAGCACGGGGTGCGGGCTGCTCTCGACGAAGGTGCGGTAGCCGTCCGCCGCGAGGGCCCGTACGGCCTGGTCGAGGCGGACGGTGCCGCGCAGATTGCGGTACCAGTAGGAGGCGTCGAGGGCTGCCGTATCGATGGGACGGCCTTCGAGTGTCGAGTAGAACGCGATTTCGGCGGAGCGCGGCTCCAGGCCGTCGAGGACTCGGAGCAGCTCGTCGTGGATGGCCTCGACATGCGGTGAGTGGGAGGCGTAGTCGACGGCGATGGTCCGGGCGCGGATGTCGTCGGCCGTGCAGGCGGCGGTGAAGGCGGCCAGCGCTTCGGCGTCCCCGGCGACAACGGTGGCCGCGGGCCCGTTGACCGCGGCGACCGAGAGCCGTTCCGCCCAGGGGGCGAGTCTGGCCGTCACCTCGTCCGCGGGCAGTGGTACGGATGCCATACCGCCCTTGCCCGCGAGCGCGCCGATGGCGATGCTCCGCAGGGCCACGACCTTGGCGGCGTCCTCCAGACTCAGGGCTCCGGCGACGCAGGCGGCGGCTATCTCGCCCTGGGAGTGTCCGACGACGGCGGAGGGCCGGACGCCGACCGACTTCCAGACTTCCGCCAGGGACACCATGACGGCGAAGAGCACCGGCTGGACGATGTCGACGCGGTCCAGGGAGGGGGCGCCGGGGGCGCCGCGCAGGACCTCGGTGAGGGACCAGTCGACGTAGCGGGAGAGTGCCTGCTCGCAGGCGTCGATACGGGCACGGAACACCTCGTTGTCGCCGAGGAGTTCGACAGCCATTCCGGCCCACTGACTGCCCTGTCCCGGGAAGACGAAGACGACTCCGCCGCGGTCGGCGGCCGTGCCCCGGACGACGGCGGGTGAGCTGGTGTCGGTGGCGAGGGCGGTGAGCCCGTCCTTCAGCGCCGCGAGATCCGATCCGACCACCACGGCGCGGTGCTCGAATGCCGTACGGGTGGTGACCAGCGCCCGGGCTACCTCGCCCGGATCCGCGTCCGCCAGACGCCCGCCCGACTCCAGCGCCTCCGCCAGCCGGCCCGCCTGAGCCCGCAACGCTTCCGCACTCCGCCCCGACACCACCCACGGCACCACCCCACCAACACCGGCAGCATGCTCCACCGGCTGCTTCACCGTCACCCGCAGTTCCTCCGGGGCCTGCTCCACAATCACATGCGCATTCGTCCCGCTGATCCCGAACGACGACACACCCGCCCGACGCACCCGACCCACCTCAGGCCACCCCACCGCCTCCACCGCCAACCGCACCCCACC
>NZ_JBSFNQ010000210.1:0-2609 GCF_053981115.1 Streptomyces sp. NPDC003691
TGGCGTGGTCGACGAGGTTCCAGAGGTCGTCGGGGTTGCGGATGCCGCCGGGGTAGCGGCAGCCGATCCCGATGACCGCCACCGGCTCCCGCTCCGCATCCCGCGCCTCGGACAGGGTCCGCCGCGCCGACGCCAGTTCGGACGTCACCCACTTCAGATAGGTGACGAGTTCCTCGTCCGTGCTGCTCTCCGGTCCGGTCATGGGGTACGGCCTCCTCGTCGGGCTCCGGGGCCGCGCTTCACCGGCCGGCCCGGCCGAGCTGGGTATCGATAAAACTGAGCAGTTCGTCCCGGGACGCGCTCCGGATGGACTCACCGGCATCCCGGTCCTCGGGCTCCGGACCGCCCTCGCCCGGTGTGCCGCTGTCCTGCGGTGCCTCCCAGCGGCTCGTCAGGTCCCGCAGCCGCTGCGACACCCGGGCCCGCAGCGGCTCCGCCGGCTCCGCGGCGGCGAGCGTCTGCTCGATCCGGTCCAGCTCGGCGAGGAGCGCGGCGGCGGGATCGGTCTCCTCCGGCACGATCTGCGATCTGAGGAAGGCACTGATCGCCACGGGCGTCGGATGGTCGAAGACCAGCGTCGCGGGAAGCCGCAGACCTGCCCGGGCGCCGAGCCGGTTGCGGAGTTCGACGGCGGTCAGGGAGTCGAACCCCAGCTCCTTCAGCGGGCGGTCCCGGGGCACCGAGCCGGGCGCGGCGTGACCCAGCACCTTTGCTGCCTCGGCCCGTACCAGCCGGAGCACGAACGCGTCCCGCTCCTCCTCCGGCAGCTCGCCCAGGGTCCGCGCCAGCGACACCGGACCGGTGTCGCCCGGTCCCGCGGCCGCCGGGAGGTCCGTCCGTACCAGCGAACGCAGCACCGCCGGTACCGTCGCCTCGTCCGGAGTGCCGCCGGGACGCGCGGGACCGGCCGGGTCCAGCCGCGCGCCGACCACCAGCGGATCGCCCAGCGCGACCGCGCGGTCGAACATCCCCAGACCGGCCGCCGACGGCAGCGCCGCGACCCCGCCCCGGGAGATCCGGGCCAGATCCGCTTCACCGAGACCGCCCGTCAGACCGCTCGCCTCCTCCCAGTGGCCCCAGGCGATGGATGTCGCCGGGAGGCCGAGGGCACGGCGATGGTGCGCCAGGGCGTCGAGGAACGTGTTCGCGGCCGCGTAGTTGCCCTGGCCGGGAGCCCCGATCACACCGGCCGCCGACGAGAACAGCACGAAGGCGCGCAGGTCCAGCCCCCGGGTCAGCTCATGGAGATGCCAGGCGGCATCGACCTTCGCCCGGAAGACACGGTCGAGTCTCTCGGGCGTCAGACCCTCGACGACCGTGTCGTCGAGGGTTCCGGCGGCGTGGATGACGGCGGTGAGGGGGTGGTTGGTGGGGATGGTGGTGAGGAGGGTGTGGAGTGCTTGGGGGTCGGCGGTGTCGCAGGCGGTGATGGTGGTGTGGGCGCCGAGTGCGGTGAGTTCTGTGTGGAGGGTTTGGGCGTTGGGGGTGTCGGGTCCGGTGCGGCTGACGAGGTGGAAGTGGGTGATGTGGTGTTCGGTGACGAGGTGGCGGGCGAGGAGGCTGCCGAGGGTGCCGGTACCTCCCGTGATCAGCACCGTGCCGGAGCCGAACGGAGTCTCCGCCGATGCGCCGTCGGGCCCTTCGGCGGCCCGGTCGCCACCGGGCTCGTCCAATGCTTCCTTCTGGGCTTCCTCCGGCTCCGGGACCGGGAGTTCGGGGATACGGCTCAGACGCGGTACGAGTACGGTGCCGGAGCGCACCGCCACCTGGTCCTCGCCCGCGGCCACGGCCGCGGCCAGCACCCGGGCCGACTCCTCCGTGCCATCGGTGTCCACCACCCCGAACTGCCGCGGATGCTCGGTCAGCGCGCTGCGGAGAAGACCCCAGACGGGGGCCGCGGCCAGCGCCGCCACATCCTCGCCGGCCTCCGTCGCGACCGCGCCCCGGGTGACCAGGACCAGTCTGCTCGCCCGGGCCCAGTCCGCCGACAGCCAGCCCTGGAGCAGTTCCAGCGCGGCACCGGTCGCCGCGCGTGCGGCCGGAACCGGATCGTGCGGCCCGGCTCCGGTGTCCGGCACGGCGGCCAGCACGATATCCGGGACGGCCGCTCCCCGCTCCACGGCACGGCCGAGTGCGGCGAGATCCGCATGTTGCGCGGCGACCACGTCCGCCGGGGTGAGGGCGGTGCCCAGCTCCTCCGCACCGGCGCCGACGACGGCCCAGTGCGCATCCTGCGCGGCATCGGCGTCCACGGGCTCCCGCGGAGCTACCCAGTCGACGCGGTGCAGGGGATCGGGGTTCGCCCCGATCAGCTGCGCGAGCCGGGCCGGGGTGACGGACCGGACGGTGAGGGCTTCGATCAGGGCGACCGGACGGTTCAGGGTGTCGAACATCTCCACCCGGACCGTTTCGGGACCGGTGGTGCTGATCCGGACCCGGAGTTCGGTGACACCCTCCTGAAAGACCGTCACTCCACGCCAGGAGAAGGGCAGCCGGGCCCGGTCGCTGTGCAGCAGTGGGAGGAGGTGGAGGGTGGTGTCGAGGAGGGTGGGGTGGAGGGTGTGTTGGTGGGGTGTGGTGTGGGTGGTGGGGTGTTGTTGGGTGTGGGC
>NZ_JBSFNQ010000211.1:0-2558 GCF_053981115.1 Streptomyces sp. NPDC003691
GTGGAGGTCCCGATGCGGATCCCGCCCCACCCTTCTCCTGGAGGCCACGCGATGCCCTCGACCGCTCCCACTGCCTCTGCCGCTCCGGGGGCCGGCCTGGAGGCGCTGATCGCCCGGATCGGGGCACGCACCCCACGCGACGGCACCCCACATGACGGCACCCCACATGACGGTGCCCCGCGCGACGGAACTCCACGCGACAGTGCCTCACGAGACGACGGCCCGCGCGACGGCGGTCCGCGGCGGACCGCACCCGCGGAGCGGACCACCGCGGCGCTGCGGCGGCGCTTCGAAACGGGCCGCCGCCGTACCAGCAAGGTCCCCACCTGGCAGTTGCGCCCCCTGCTGCCGTCCACGGCCGCGCTGTCGATGGCGGACGTCCTGGCCTCCGGCCGTGGCGGCCCGGCCCCGCTCGTCACCGTCGACGTGGGACTGGTGACGCTCTGGGTGTACCGCTATATGGCGGAGCGTCAGGAATTCGTCTGGTCGAGTTCGTTCGCCACGATGGGTTCCGCACTGCCCGCCGCCGTCGCACTGTCCCGGCTGGAACCGGACCGCCCGGTCGTCGCGGCCGTCGGTGACGGCGGGATCGCCGTCACCTTCAGCGAACTCCTCTCGCTGGCCCGGCTGGACCACCCCGTCACCGTGGTCGTTTTCAACAACGGCAAGCTCGGGGCCATCAAGTTCGAGCAGGAGATCATGGGCTGGCCGGAGTACGCGGCCGCGCTCGACAACGGCGACCTCGCCGGGCTGGCCCGCGCGCTCGGTGTGCCGGCCAGGACCGTCGCGACACCGGAGGAGTTCCGCGCGGCGCTGGTCGAGGCGCGCACCGGACGCGGGCCGTTCCTCGTCGACGCGCTCGTCGACCCGCACGAGATCCCGGCCCCGGCGCAGAGCCTGCCCACCGCCACCCAGGTTTTCGGCTACGCCTACGCCCTGGCCCGCGAGGGCGCCCGCAGGCTGCGCGGCCGCGGCCCCGAGGACGGCCCGTACCGGACGGGGCCGCAGGGCTGAACCCGTGCCGCGGCGCGCCGCGGAAACGACGAGGCTACGGACGCACTCCCGTTCTACCCTGCGGTCATGGCGCGCTACGGGGGAGCGAGACGCATCGGCCGGATCCGGGACGCGGCGGTGCGCGCGGCGGCCGCCGCGACCGACGTGGACGAGTTCTTCGAGGGAGTGATGCGGGCAGTGCGGCCGGTGCTCGGCTCCGAGGTCTGGGCGGGCATCACCGTCGACCCGGCCACGCTGATGGTCACCGGGGGCCACTACCGGCAGGCCGTACCGGTCCGCTATCTGCCGCGGATGCTGGACATCGAGTACCGGGAAGGCGATGTCAACGGTCTGCCTCAACTGGCCCGCGGCCCGGCGCCGGTGGGCGTCCTCGGCGATGCGGTCGGCGGGGTACGGGACCGCAGCCCCCGCTATCGCGACATCATCCGTCCCCTTGGGCTGACGGACGAGGTGCGGATCCTGCTGCGCGACCGCTACGGCGCCTGGGGCGCCCTGATCCTCGGCACCGGACCGGACACTCCGCCGTACGGCCCCGAGGCCGACGCGGTGGCCCGGGGGATCGCCCGGCCCTTGGGGGAGAGTCTGCGCAGACTGCACCTCGCCCGGCGCGCCGGGCGGGCCGGACCGGACCCGGCCGTCCCGGCGCCCGCGCTGCTCCTCCTCGACGCGGAGTACGCGCCGGTGCAGCTCAGCCCCACCGCCGGGCTCTGGCTGGACGAACTCCCCGCCCCCGGCGTGCCCTGCCCGGGCCGCGAAGGGGCCGGTCATGCCGGCGCGCCCTGCCCCGGCCGGGGGTGCGGCGCACCGCGGGCCGGCCGGACGGAGGGCGGGCTGCCGCCCGCGCTCTACGGTGTCGCGGCGGCCGTACGCGCTCCGGGCTCCACCGGTTTCCTCGCCTCGTGGGCGCACACCCGGAGCCGCGGCCGGGTCCGGCTGCACGCCTGGCGGCTGGAGGGCCAGGGGCCCGCCCGGGTCGCCGTCGCCGTCGAACCGGCGGGCCCCGGCGAGGAGATCGCCCTGATCACGGCGGTGCACGGGCTCACTCCCCGGGAGGCCGAGATCACCGCCCTGGTGCTGAGCGGTCATTCCACGGCGGAGATCAGCAGGCTCACCCGGCTCTCCCCGTACACCGTTCAGGAGCATCTGACATCGGTCTTCGACAAGACGGGGGTCCGCAGCCGCCGTGATCTGGTGGCCGCGCTCTTCGTCCGGCACGTCGAGCCGAGGCTGCTGCGGGAGGGCGGCGCCGCCTGACTCCCCGGCGGGGTGCGGGCCACGGGCGGTGGCCCGCACTCCGGCGGTGGCCCGGCTTCCGGGGGCGGTGGTGGCCCCGGTTCCGTCATCCCGCGCCGCGGGGTGCCTCCGGCCGTGGGCGGTGGCCCGGCACCCTCGGGGGCGGGGCGGGGGCGGCCCGGCTCCGTCATCCGCCATCGTCCGGTGCCTCCGGCCCCAAGGCCATCGGCATCCAGCCCCGCACCCTGGAACTCTGGGACCGGATGGGCCTGGTCCGCGAGATCCTCGACGCGGCCGTTCCGCTCCGCGGC
>NZ_JBSFNQ010000212.1:0-2479 GCF_053981115.1 Streptomyces sp. NPDC003691
GTCGGGGAGGTGGTGGCCGGTGGGGTGGAGGGCGGTCAGGTCGAGGTCGGTGCCGTGGGTGTGGAGGGTGCCGAGGGCGGTGAGGAGGGTGCGGGATTCGTCACGGTCCCGGCGCTGGGAGGAGAGCGTGAGGGTGCCGGTGGGGAGGGAGTCCTCGGCGGCGGGTGCCAGGACGGTGTCCGGGCCGATTTCGAGGAAGCGGGTGGCGCCCTGGGTGGTGAGGGTGGTGACCGCGTCGGCGAAACGGACCGGCTCACGGACCTGACGCACCCAGTAGGCCGGGTCGGTCAATTCGTGGGTGACCGGGAGACCGGTCAGAGTCGACACGAAGGAAATCCGGGGCGGGGCGTAGGAGAGGGTGGAGGCGACCTGAGCGAACTCCGCCAGCATCGGTTCCATCAGCGGGGAGTGGAAGGCATGGCTGACCCGGAGCCGGGTCACCTTATGCCCCTTGAGCCGCTCTGTGGTCGCCGCTACGGCCTCCTCGGCGCCGGAAATGACCACCGAGGCCGGGCCGTTGACCGCCGCAATCACCACACCGTCCACCAAGGCGTCACGGACAACCGACTCGCTCGCCCGGACCGAGGCCATCGCCCCACCCGACGGCAACGCCTGCATCAACCGGGCACGCGCCGCCACCAGGCAGGCCGCATCATCCAGCGACAACACGCCCGCGATATGCGCGGCCGCCAGCTCACCGATCGAATGCCCAGCCAGGTAATCGGGCTTCAGACCGGCCGACTCCAACAGCCGGAACAACGCCACCTCGAAAGCGAACAGACCGGGCTGTGCCCAACCCGTCCCCTCCAGCAAGACGGCATCCTCACCCCACACCACCTCCCGCAACGGCCGCTCCAGATACCCATCAAGAGCCGAAGCCACCTCGTCGAACGCCTCCGCGAACACCGGGAAACGGCCGGCCAGCCCACGGCCCATCCCCAACCGCTGCGCACCCTGCCCCGTAAAGAGCAGCGCAAGCTTCCCTTCCACGGGCGACACCACCGGCAGGGCAGTGAGGCCGCTGCGCAGTTCATCGCGGTCCGAGCCGACAATCACTGCCCGGTGTTCGAACCGTGCCCGCCCCGCCAGTGACCGGGCCACATCCAGCGGCCGGATCTCCTCACCAGCCGCCGTCAGATACGACCCGAGGCGATCCGCATACGACGACAGCGCCGCGGGCGTCCTCCCCGACAGCACCCAAGCCACCGGGACAGCGTCTGCGGAAGGAGCCGTCTCCACGGCCGGGGGCTCCTCAACGATCACATGTGCGTTCGTCCCGCTGATCCCGAACGACGACACCCCCGCCCGACGCGGACGCCCATCACCCCGGACCCACTCCCGCGCCTCGGTCAGCAGCTCCACCGCGCCCGAGTCCCAATCCACCTCCCCGGACGGCTCGTCCACATGCAACGTGCGCGGCAGCACGCCATGCCGCATTGCCAGCACCATCTTCATAACCCCGGCCACGCCCGCAGCGGCCTGTGTGTGGCCCAGATTCGACTTCACCGACCCCAGCCACAACGGCTCACCCTCACCCCGCTCCTGCCCATACACAGCAAGTAGCGCCTGAGCTTCGATCGGGTCCCCCAGGGTGGTACCGGTGCCATGCCCCTCCACCACATCCACCTCACCCGCCGACAAACCAGCCGACCCCAACGCCGCCCGAATCACCCGCTCCTGCGAAGGCCCGTTCGGCGCGAAAAGGCCATTGCTCGCGCCGTCGGAGTTGACCGCCGAGCCGCGTACCACCGCCAGCACCGGATGCCCCAGCCGGACCGCGTCCGACAAGCGCTCCACCAGCAGCACCCCCGCCCCCTCGGAGAACCCGGTCCCGTCCGCCGTATCCGCGTACGAGCGGCACCGGCCGTCGGGCGAAAGCCCCCGCTGGCGGCTGAACTCCACGAACACGTCGGGGGTTGCCATGACCGTCACTCCGCCCGCGAGCGCGAGTGTGCATTCGCCGTTCCGCAGGGCCTGGGCCGCGAGGTGGAGCGCCACCAGCGACGACGAACACGCCGTGTCCACCGTGACCGCCGGGCCCTCCAGACCGAAGGCGTACGCCACCCGGCCCGACGCGATCGCCCCGCTGTTGTTGCTGTCCTGATAGTCGTGGTACATCAGGCCCGCGAAGACGCCGGTCGCGCTGCCCCGCAGCGTGGCCGGGTCGATACCCGCCCGCTCGACCGCCTCCCACGAGCACTCCAGCAACAGCCGCTGCTGCGGATCCATGGCGAGGGCCTCGTTCGGGCTGATCCCGAAGAACGCGGGATCGAACGCGGCGGCGTCGTGCAGAAATCCGCCCGACCGCGTAGACGTCCGGCCCGCCGTCCCCGGCTCCGGATCGTAGAGCCCCTCCACATCCCACCCGCGGTCCACCGGAAACCCCGACACCCCCTCCGCCCCCGACACCACCAGCCGCCACAACTCCTCAGGCGACGACACCCCACCCGGAAAACGACACGCCATCCCCACAATCACC
>NZ_JBSFNQ010000213.1:0-2265 GCF_053981115.1 Streptomyces sp. NPDC003691
GCGTAATGATCTTCTCCGCCGCCAGCGCACCCGCCGCCGGAAGCATCGTCTCCCGGTGCTGACCACCCTTGGTGTACCCGAAGGTGTAGGAGTAGGTCTGCTGGAGGCCATGAGTGGTGGCTATGGACGGCGGCAGAGTCAGCTTCTTGCCGGTCGGCTGGTAGTCGGCGTTGTAGCCGGTTACCTCAGCGACGTACGGGAGTCCGTCGGTGTAGCGGGTGGCGGTGGCCGGAAGGCCGACGGCACCGGTAATGGTGTCGTAGGTGCTGGTCTGGAGCAGATCGCCCGTGCTGCTGTTGAGACGCTGCTCCAGCGGGCGGCCGAGCTCGTCGTACTTCGACCATACCTTTATGCCCCGGGCGTCCGTTTCGAGAACTGGGCGATTGGCGTTGTCGTACTCGGTGTGGCTGGTGCCGGTGTCCGGGTCGGACGAGGACTTGAGCCGACCGCGGACGTCATAGGCCCAGGTCCACTTGTTGCCCTTGGGGTCCTTGGCTTCGACCATGTCGCCGCGGACGTCATACGAGAAGTGGGTGGAGCGGAACGCGGTCCGCGCGGGGTCGGTGAAGGTGTCGACCCGGACGGTTCGGCCCAGGGCGTCGCTGTAGGAGCGCTGGGAGGCGGCGCCGGTGGGCTCGACGGCCACCGAGTAGTCGTAGCCGAACTCGGAGCGGCTGGCCTTTTCGGGCTTTTCGACGCCTGCCTCGTACGGCGTCTCCTGGAGGATGCGTCCGAGGGCGTCGTATTTGTAGAGGGTGGCGTTGGGGATCTTGGTGTCGGAGGCGTCGGTGGGTTCGTACATGACCGGCTGCGGGTCGCTGCCGGAGTAGTAGCCGTTGTTCGTGCGGCTGATCGTGCCGTTCGGACCGTAGAAGATGTCGGTGATCAGGCGGCCCTTGCCGACGGCCGGGTCCTGCTTCTGCCGCTCACGGCCCAGCCCGTCGTAGAAGATGTAGGAGCTGACGTAGTCCGACCCCTCGCCTTCCTTGAGCAGTTCGGACTTGACGGAGACGGGGTCGCCGGGCTTGGCGTGGTAGGTGAAGATCGCGGCCGGCTGGCCGGCGGTGTTGGTCGGGCCCCAGGCCTTCACGGTCCGGCCGAGGCCGTCGTACTCGAAGGTGGTGGTCCGCCCGTTGGGGTCGGTCTCCTTCAGCGCCGTGGCACGCCCGGGCTCGATCTCACTGGTGGAGGTGTGCTGCTTCGCGTTCTTCGTCTTGACGGAGTACACCTGGCCGGTGGCCGGGAGGTACTCGGTGGTGCTGGTGCTGTTCGCCGCGTCCGTGGTGCTGACCGGGCGGGCCAGGCTGTCGTAGGCGACCTCGGAGTCCATGTCCCACGCGCCGCCGTCCTTGGCGACGGTCCACGTCGTGGTGGCGAGACCGTCGGCCGGGGCGGCGCCGTAGGCGAGGTTGTCGTACGCGACCCGCGAACCGGAGACCCAGGCGGAAGCGGCCGGCTCGGGGCCACCGGCGGCCGGGCAGAGCCCCGCCGTGGTCAGCGCCTGCTTCGACAGACCGATCAGATGCTTCGCCGTGTTGTGGACGTACTCCATCCGCGAACACGTTTCGTCACCGGTGATGCCGGTGTCGCCCTGGGACTCGACCTCGTACGGCAGTCCGTAGGTGTTGTCGTGCTTGGTCTCGGTCCGCACTGTGCGATAGGTGCGGGTGTCGTCCGGGGTATCCGGGTCCGAGTCTGTCCGGGTGCCGGAGGAGAGGGACACAGCAACGCTGTAGCTCTCCATCACCCGGTACGCCTTGAGGTCCGGGATACCGTCCCCGCGGGCCCGGGACGCGAGAACCGTGTTCCACGGGTAGTCGACCTCGCGGTTGAGGACCAGGCCGCCGATCTTGGTGTACGTCAGCTTCTCGGCCACCCGGCCCTGGTAAGGCAGCAGGTCCTTGGCGATGTCGTGGCCCTGGCTGTCCTTGACCGTGATGTTGCGGACCGGGTTTCCGGTGCCGGGCAGCTTGTCGCCGTCCATGCCCCGGAAGTACCGCGTCTCCGTCATCGACCGCGCGGTACCCGTGTACGGGTCGGCGGAGTCGGCGCCGGAGATCGTGCGGACGATCTCGTAGCCGCGCCACTGGTCGTACGTCCGGGTCTTCTTCTTCGAGAACTCGGCCTGGTTGAGCGCCCAGCCGGCGCCCTTGCGCTTGGCGGCGTCGGTCTCGTCGTACTCGTACGTCGTGGAGGTCGGGTGGACGCCGCGGACGTTCGGCAGCTCCTCGACCTTGGCGATGACGTACTTGTTGAACCAGCTGA
>NZ_JBSFNQ010000214.1:0-2262 GCF_053981115.1 Streptomyces sp. NPDC003691
GCGTAATGATCTTCTCCGCCGCCAGCGCACCCGCCGCCGGAAGCATCGTCTCCCGGTGCTGACCACCCTTGGTGTACCCGAAGGTGTAGGAGTAGTTCTGCTGGAGACCATGGGCGGTGGCCACGGACTCCGGGAGCGTCAGCTTGGTACCGGTGGGCTGGTAGTCGGCCGTGTAGCTGGTGATGGCGGTGGTGTACGGAAGGTTGTCGGTGTAACGCGTCATCGACGCCGGCAGTCCGACGGCGCCCGCGATGGTGTCGTAGGTGCTGGTCTGGAGGTAGTTGCCGGTGCTGTTGTTGAGGCGCTGCTCCAGCGGGCGGCCCAGCTCGTCGTACTTCGACCACACCGTGACGCCCCGGGCGTCGGTGGTCAGGACGGGCCGGTCGGCGTTGTCGTACTCGGTGGTGCTGGTGCCGGTATCCGGATCGGTGACGGACTTCGTCCGTCCGCGGGCGTCGTAGGTCCAGGACCAGGTGTTGCCCTTGGGGTCCTTGGCGGACGTCATGTCGCCGCGGGCGTCGTAGGCGAACGCGGTGGAGCGGAACGCGGTCCGTGCGGGGTCGGTGAAGGTGTCGACCCGGACGGTGCGGCCGAGGGCGTCGCTGTAGGAGCGCTGGGAGGCGGCGCCGGTGGGCTCGATCGCCACGGAGTAGTCGTAGCCGAACTCCGAGCGGGTCGCCTTCTCCGGCTTCTCCACGCCGGCCTCGTACGGAGTCTCCTGAAGTACCCGCCCCAGGCCGTCGTACTTGTAGAGGGTGGCGTTGGGGATCTTGGTGTCGGAGGCGTCGGTGGGCTCGTACATGACCGGCTGCGGGTCGCTGCCGGAGTAGTAGCCGTTGTTGGTGCGGCTGATCGTGCCGTTCGGACCGTAGAAGATGTCCGTGATCAGACGGCCCTTGCCGACGGCCGGGTCCTGCTTCTGCCGCTCACGGCCCAGCCCGTCGTAGAAGACGTAGGAAGAGACGTAGTCCGATCCTTCGCCTTCCTTGAGCAGCTCGGACTTCACCGAGACCGGGTCGCCGGGCTTGGCGTGGTAGGTGAAGATCGCCGCGGGCCGGCCCGCGGTGTCGGTCGGGCCCCAGGCCTTCACGGTCCGGCCGAGGCCGTCGTACTCGAAGGTGGTGGTCCGGCCGTTGGGGTCGGTCTCCTTCAGTGCGGTGGCCCGGCCGGGCTCGACCTCGCTGGTGGAGGTGTGCTGCTTGGCGTTCTTCGTCTTCACCGAATAGACCTGGCCGGTGGCCGGGAGGTATTCGGTGGTGCTGGTGCTGTTCGCCGCGTCCGTGGTGCTGACCGGGCGGGCGAGGCTGTCGTAGGCGACCTCGGAGTCCTTGTCCCACGCGCCGCCGTCCTTGGCGACGGTCCACGTCGTGGTGGCGAGACCATCCGTCGGCGCGGCACCGTAGGCGAGGTTGTCGTACGCGACCCGCGATCCGGAGATCCAGGCGGAAGCGGCCGGCTCGGTACCGGCGGCCGGGCACAGCCCCGCCGTCGTCAGCGCCTGCTTCGACAGGCCGATCAGATGCTTGGCCGTGTTGTGTACGTACTCGATACGCGAGCAGGTCTCATCGCCGGACCGTCCGGTATCGCCCTTGCTCTCGACGCTGACGGGCAGGTCGTGGGTGTTCTCGTACTCGGTGGAGGTCTCCACCGTCCGCTCGGTGCGTGCGTCGTCGTCCGTGGCGGGGTTCGAGTCCGTCCGGGTACCCGACGACAGGTTCACGGTGATGCTGCGGTCCTCAAGGACCCGATAGGCCCTGAGGTCAGGGATGCCGTCACCGCGGACCCGGGACGCGAGGACCTTGTGCCTCGGGTAGTCCACGTCCCGCGTGATCACCACACCGTCGGCCTTGGTGTAGGACAGCGTCTCCGCGACCCGCCCCTGGTAGGGGAAGAGGTCCTTGGCGATGGTGACGCCCTTGCTGTCCTTGACCGTGATGTCGCGTACCGGGTTCCCGGCGCCCGGCAGCTTGTCGCCGTCCATACCGCGGAAGTAGCGGGTCTCCGACATGGAGCGCTCACTGCCGGTGTACGCATGGGTGGAGTCGGCGCCGGAGACGGTGCGGACGATCTCGTAGCCGCGCCACTGGTCGTAGGTGCGGGTCTTCTTCTTCGAGAACTCCGTCTGGTTCAGCGCCCAGCCGGCGCCCTTGCGCTTGGCGGCGTCGACCTCGTCGTACTCGTACGTCGTGGAGGTCGGGTGGACGCCGCGGACGTTCGGCAGCTCCTCGACCTTGGCGATGACGTACTTGTTGAACCAGCTGA
>NZ_JBSFNQ010000215.1:0-2155 GCF_053981115.1 Streptomyces sp. NPDC003691
GTCAGCCGGGTGCGGAGGTCGGTGAGGCCGGCCGTGCCGCGGGCGGAGGAGACGCCGCCCAGGTAGTCGACGGCACGGCGGGCGGTGTGCACGGCGCCGTCCAGGTCGCCGAGCGCGACCCGGGCCTCGGCCGTCCGGGCAAGACGCAGGGCGGCGGCCCTCGGGTACGCCTGAGTGTCGTAGCCCTCGCCCCGATGGGCCGCCGGGATGGCCTCGTAGTGAGCCAGGGCGACATGGGGGCGGCCGAGGTCGGTCGCGTTGCTCGCCGCCCAACTGTGCAGTTCACCGAGGGACACCCAGTACACGCAGTCGGGCTCCTCCTCCGGAGCCCGGTCGCGGGCCCGGTCGTAGGCGTCGAACGCGGCCGCCAGGGCGCGGTCCGAAGCACGGTGCTCACCCGCGCGGGCATGGGCGCGGGCCAGCCGGGCGTACAGCATGGCCTCCATACGGGGCGAGCCGATGTTCCGGGTGCGGCCCAGGGCTTCGGAGACCAGGTCGACCGCACCGCGCGGGTCGCCGCCCGAGTAACGCGTGATCGCCCAGAAGGCCAGGGTGTTGGCGGTGACCACCTGGTCGCCGGACGACGCCGCGGCGCGCAGCGCCACCAAGTAGTACTCCTCGGCCAGCGCCTGGTGCCCCGAGTCGTGCGCCGTCCAGCCGCAGACCCGCGCGGCCTCGGCCGCGGCACCGTACAACCGGCGGCCGACGTCCTCGGTGTGCGCGGTCGTCCTCACGGTCGTGATCATCAACTGGAGCTGGGCGCGGGCGGACGCATGGACCTGACCGGAGCCGAGTTGGTCGTCCTGCCGCCGCAGAACGGCGAGTGATGCCTCGAACAGCTCCGGCGTGGTCGCGCCGATGCGGCGTCCACGGGAGTCGGCCACGGCCGGTTCGGCGGCGGCAATTCCGGCAAGCACGGGCGTTATCCCCGTGACGACGAGAAATCCCCTGCGGTCCATGGGCCCTCCTGTCGTGGCGACGTGGTCGAGCAGGTCGATCGTGGTGGCCGGGGTCCACCCGGCATCGAGCAGTTCCCGGTCCCGCATACACGCAGGACGCAGCCACTCGGGCCAGGGTCTGGCGGTGATCTCGTCCTCCGGGATGCCGTGCAGAACGGCCATGGCCTTCTGCGCGTGCAGGTCCGGTGTGACGCCGCCCCTGGTCCAGCGGGTGACGCGCTTGCGGTCACGTGCGATCGGCCCGTAGCCGAGCTGCTGGTGCACGGTGCTCAAGCGGGTCAGGTAGTCGTTTGCCGACCAGCCCCGGCAGTGCAACAGGTAGGCCAGCGGATGCCCGTCGATGCTCACCTCCCCATGGTGCCCCGCCGGGGAACCGCCCGGAGTGGAACAGCGGACGTTCCGGCCCGGATGGGCACACGTGGTAACAGGCTGGGAACAACTGGGCACTTGAGCCCTCTCCTCAAGCCTGCCCCGTCCTGGCGAAGGTAAGACCCGTGCCGAACGAGATGCAGGAGACCGCCCCGACGGTCGCAGCCGCCCTGAGGAACGCCGTCGAGGCCGGAGCGGCGGTGGTCTGGTGGACCGCCGTGCTCGCCGGGCTCGGGGTGGTGACGGTCATTGCCCACGACGACCTGAACCGCGACCGGGACGAACTGTCGGAGCAGCGGGCTCCGGACGCCGACCGCCCCGTGGCCGCGCCGGACGACTGGACAAGGAGCCGACGAATGCACCGTAGCGATGAGCGGTGGCCGACGGGCAGCCCGTCGCCGTACACGACACTCGACCCGCCCGAACCCGAATGGCCGCCCTGCACCTGCGGTGGCCCGGTCTGCCCGGACGGGCCGTCCGCGCCGGGCGGGGAGGCGGAGGGTGACCGATAGGCCCGCCGAGGTCTCCGAGGTGCCGCCGGAGTGCTGCGTCTACTGCGAGCGGCCGGTGGAGCGGTCGGAGGAGAACCTGCTGATGCTCGGGTTCTCCGACTCCGGGGCGCGGCCCTCCCTCTACGCACACCCAGCCTGCCCGGCCCCGCGATGGCGGACGAACGCCACCCCGCGGCGCCGCTGAACCACCGGCGCCCGCGGGGTTCCCGCCACGGTCCAGCCCGCCGCTCGGGAAGAAGCTGACCGGCCAGAAACCGGAGTGGAAGGCCTGTCCGGCGCCGTCCGCGGAGGAGGGCGGCGGTACGGCTCCGGAGC
>NZ_JBSFNQ010000216.1:0-2041 GCF_053981115.1 Streptomyces sp. NPDC003691
ATCGGTGACCCGATCCAGATCAACGGCTACTCCTACAGCGAGAACAACCCGGTCACCTTCGCCGACCCGACCGGTCTGATGTCGGCCGCCCAGGGTGGCGGCGGCGGAGGCGGCGGCTACAACGGCGACCAGTACGGCGGGCCGTCCAAGGGCGAACTCGCCTGGGCCCAGGCCGAGCAGAACCGCTCCATGTCCAGCGTCATCGCCGACGCCGGCTGGTCTCTCCTCAAGGGACTCATCGGGTACGACGACATGATCGCCTGCTTCTCCCGGGGCGACCTCTGGGCCTGTGGCCGCATGATCATCGACGCCCTGCCCTGGACCAAGGTCTTCAGCGCGGCAAAGAAGGTCTGGAACGCCGTCAGCAGGATCTCGGGTGCCATCTCCGCTTTCAAGAAGGCGCAGGAGAAGGCCCGCCAGATCATCGAGATGGCCCGCAAGGCCCAGGAAGCCGCCAGAAAGGCAGCCGAAGCCAAGAAGAAGGCCGCCGAGAAGGCCGCCCAGCTCAAGAAGAAGGCCGAACAGGCCAAGCTGAGAGCGGCAAAGCAGGCGGCGCAGAAGACCGGAAACGCCGTCCAGAAAGCAAAGAAGGCCGCGGCGAAGAAGGCCGAGAAGCCCATCAACCGGGCCCGACAGCAGGCCAAGAAGGAAGACGCACCCGCCAAGAGCGGAAAGAGCGGAAGCCGCAGCGGCGGGTCCTCTGACTCGCGCGGTGGTTCACGTGGTGAAAAGTCTTCTGAAAGTAGTTCGGGTCGCAGTTCGGACTCTGCCCTGCAGAGCCGGAACCGAGCAGGATCCGGCCCCCGCATGCCCATGACGATGGAATGCGTTTGCCAGGTTGCAAGTAAATACAATATCGACATATCGGGCATCAAGATAAAGATCGACAAGAGTCGCGCAGGGTACTATGGATCAACGGCGCCCGACCAAAGCATTACCCTGACTCGGGACGCTTTCCGCAGCGAGGAGCAATTGGCACGAACTCTCGCACACGAGCGCTTCCACGTCGATCAAATCAGAAACGGGATGGGGTACCCGAAGGAATATGACGCAGCGAACGCATGGGAAGACGCCGCCACGAACTTCGAAAATTGGTGGTGGGACAACATGGGGAAGGGCCTGAAGTAGGAATGTCTCAAGAATTCGCAAGCTGGGTCGGTGAGTACGAATGGGCCTATCAGCACCCTGACACGGTACCCACTCGCAACTGCCCGAGCTGCGGAGTAAAGGGGCTCCAACTGGTCTTCGTCGTAGACGCAACGGATTCCGAGTCGGGACGCGCGGTCTTCTGGTGCAACTCCTGCCTCATCGGTTTGATGCCCAACCGTGCACTCCTGCCGGCATCAGGAAATAAGATCCTCAAAGGAAGGGAATCCATTCCCAACTTTCGACTGGTGACGGAATCCACTGACCAATAGTTCATTTTGGATGCAGCAGGAGGAATGGCTACACCCGTCGCTCCTCAGGGCGGGAAAGCCAACCTCCTGCTGCATCCGCGGCTCTTATCGCTTCAGACCATTTTCGACATGCCCGACGAGAACCCCCACAAGGGCCAAGACGCCCCCGGGCGCAAGGAGGAGGAGGCATGGGCGCGAAGGAAATGCCACGCACCCGAGTGGTCTCGGCACTGGCCGTATGTCTCGTCGCCGTATCAGGTTGCACCTCGGGCGACAGCGGTGACGACAAGCCCGGGATCGGGGATCTGGACACCGGGCCCACCGCCGGGGCCGTGTCCAAGGAAGGGCTGGCGAAGGCCGCGATCGGGGCCAAGGACGTGCCCGGGCACACCGTCGCCGCCGCCGGAGCGGCCGCCGCGCTCACCGCATCCGAGGTCACCGTCGGGGAGGACGACAAGGACTGTCTGCCCGTCGCCCATGCCCTCACCGGCGTACCCGTCGGCAAGACCCGTTCCATCAGCCCCGCGCAGCAGCTCATCGGCAGTGGCGTCACCACCACCGTCACCCTCGGCCTCTACGAGGGCCAGGAGGGGCAGGCCGCCATGGAGAAGCTCTCCCAGGCCGTCACCGCCTGCGCCGGCGGA
>NZ_JBSFNQ010000217.1:0-2030 GCF_053981115.1 Streptomyces sp. NPDC003691
GCGGGCTTCCCGCTCGAATCCCACATGAAGGGGGAAGGCGAACCGCCGACCTCCACGCCCTGCGGGTCCTTCACCGTCAGCACATCGTTCTTCTCATTCAGCGAGAACGACAGATCCGCCGACGACAACTTGTACGAGATCTTCTTCAGGGCCGGATTGGCGGCCGCTTCGGCGCTGTGCACGACGAGGACATGGGTGAAGCCGGTGTCCCGCGCGGTCAGCAGCAGGTCCACACCGTCGAGAACGTCCTTGTAGAGGGCGCTGGCCCCGCTGACCTCGGGCTCCGGCAGCTCACCCGGCCACCCAACAGTCATTTCACGCCCGTCCGCCGTAAAGGTGGCCAGGTCGGTGTACTGACCGTCAGCGGATTTCGCCAGCGGCACCCGCAAGTAGTTACGGCTGCTCCGGTCCTCCTTGGCCTTGCTGTTCTTCTTCCGCGCCTTGCCGCTGTGGAAGGTGACCGGGTTGACCGTGGCCTTCGGCCGCCAGCCGTCATCGGTCTTCTTCAGCGTCGTATCAATGGGCAGCCACTCGCCGTCGACCTTCGCCCGCACCGGCGCCGCCTGCGTGGTCAGCCGGAACTTGCCGTTGGGCAGAGCCGTAACCGTCGAGGTGGCATCCCGCAGAGCGACGACCTCGACCGGCTTCCCGGTCTTCATCGCCTTCTTCCGCGCCGCCGGCTCGTCCAGCGGCTCACCACCCGAACGAGCCTTCTCCGCCTGCGCCGGCTCCCGCTCGGGCGGGGACCCCGGCCCGTCGTCGTCACCGGGCAACAACAGGGTGACACCGAGCGCCGCGGCCAGCACGGCCGCCACCCCCGCCGTCGCGCGCCGGGGCAGTCCCCGGGTCAATCGTGGACGTTCCACGGTGCTGGAATCCCCTCCCCTGAACGGCAGCCCACCCACGGACACACGGTCCAGGGTCGATCGCCGTGCCGATCTCGCCGAATTGGTCCAGCCCGGCCACGGGCAGCACAAACGAGCTCTGCCGCCGTACTGACCGAGAGAGAGCGCCAGTCAGCATGACCGATATCGGAGTTGGCGTGTACACCCCGTAAGAATCACTCGGTGATAGCTTCACCAAATTTTCAATGACCTCCGGGAACCGGCGACAGTCGCGAACGGTTCACCATGCATCTAAAAGATCTTTAGCGACTGTGAGATATCCACCCCTAGTCGGACCATCACCGGACCTTTACCGATGGTTCAAGGGGGTGCGCCCGAAAGGACCAAACAGGCACCCTTTGGCGACAAGTGAAGCACCGGTCCCAATTTTCGTCCCTGTCCTATCACCCTCCATCGCACACCCGATTTCATGTGACCCATGTCACACTGAATTCTTTTTGGGTGATTGACGGGTAACAGATCGCTGTCCGACGATGCCGCGGATACCGCCATGTCAGGGACCGGTCAGGCCTGCTCGGGCTGCCCGGAACCTGATTCCGGACCATTGGGGAGGGCTGCGGGCGTCGTGGGAAATTCGCTGTCGTGGAGTGGTCGGGGGAGACTCCCGGACTCCAGAGCTGAGAGGAACCGCCGCCTGCGCCTGCGTATAGGCGTGGGTGCGGTGGTCTCCATAGCCCTGACTGTGGGGCTGATACCGGGCGCGAGTGCGCTGCCGCCGCCGGTGGACCGGGCGGGGGTGGATCTGGCCGATATCCCGAAGCCGCCACCCGTACCCGGAGTCAACGGCGGAACGCTTGAGAATCTGACCACCGCCGAGATTCCGACGGATCCGGAGTTCGAGCCGAAGAAGACGGCGGCTCCGGCCGCGGTGGCGCCGGCTGCCCGGACCCTGACCGCGCTGACGCCGGGTCAGACGGTGCAGATCGGCACCACCCCGCTGGAGGTCGGCGCCCCGCCGAACGCCACCCCCGCCGAGACGGCCGCGCTGGAGGGCAGCTGGCAGGTCGCGCTCGCGGACCCGGCGCAGACCGAGGCCCGGAACATCGAGGGCTTCGCCTTTACCGTGACTCCGCCGTCGACCGCCACGGGCAATGCGGTGGTGGCGCTGGACTACACGGACTTCGC
>NZ_JBSFNQ010000218.1:0-1952 GCF_053981115.1 Streptomyces sp. NPDC003691
CCAACGGCGGAGGTGCCGGAGCCACTGCCGGGGTCACCATGCCGTTGTCCTCCAACGCGATCTCGTCCAGGGGTGCGGCGGCCCTGTCGCAGTTCGGCGGGCGGGCCGTCAGGACGACGGCGACGCGGTCGCGGGCCACGACGGCGCCGTGCTCGGCAGGGTGGAGCCGCCCTTGAGCGCCTCCGCCATCTCCGTGAGCCGCGCCAGCGGGGCCGTACCGGCGACCACCGTGGTCACACCCTTGTCCCGGAGCACCAGGGCGTCGTACTTCGGTCCGGCCCAGCGCTCCCAGGCAACCCCGTTGACCAGCTGGGTCCGGCCCGTGTCGGCCGCCTTCAGCGTGACCTTGGGCACATACTTCGCATAGGCCTGGGTGGACTGCTCGATCGTCACGTACTCCCGGTCCGGGTCGAGGAAGCCCAGATGCCAGGCGGCGCCAGCGTCGCGGTCGTACCGCACGGACGTCGGCTTCCAGCCCTTGGCCAGCCCCTCGGGCGCCATCACCGGATACGGCGCCGCACGTTGCGCGGTCACCAGTTCGACCCGGTAGTCGACCGGCTTGATCCGGTCCTCGTCGTCGTTCGGAAGGAAGAGATAGATCACCGCGACGACGATCCCGATGACCGCCATCGACAGCACCATGTCCCGCACCGTCTGTTTGCCTCGCATACCTGCCACGCGTCCATGGTCGCATTAGGGATGCGTGCTCAAACGTGGGCCCCACTGCTCATTCTGTCGACCTGCCGATAGAGTCGAAGCACCCTCACTTCCGGCCGTCGCCGTACAGAAAGGTGCGCTCCGATGACCGAGCACAATCTGCCGCCCCATCTGGAGGTCTCGCCCGAGGCCCCCGACCGCAACCTCGCCCTCGAACTGGTCAGGGTCACCGAGGCCGCCGCGATGGCGGCCGGCCGGTGGGTCGGCCGCGGTGACAAGAACGGCGCGGACGGCGCGGCGGTCAAGGCCATGCGCACCCTCGTCCACACCGTCTCGATGAACGGTGTCGTCGTCATCGGCGAGGGCGAGAAGGACGAGGCCCCGATGCTCTTCAACGGGGAGCGGATCGGCGACGGCACCGGTGCGGAGTGCGATATCGCCGTCGACCCGATCGACGGGACGACCCTGGCCGCCAAGGGCATGCCGAACGCCATCGCGGTCCTCGCGGCCGCCGACCGGGGCGCCATGTTCGACCCGTCGGCCGTCTTCTACATGGACAAGCTGGTCACCGGCCCCGAGGCCGCGGAGTTCGTCGACATCAACGCGCCCGTCCCGGTCAATATCCGCCGGGTGGCCCGGGCGAAGGGCTGTATGCCCGAGGACGTCACGGTCGTGGTGCTCGACCGGCCGCGCCACGACGGCATCGTCAAGGAGATCCGGGAGACCGGCGCCCGGATCAAGTTCATCTCGGACGGCGATGTCGCCGGCGCGATCATGGCGGTCCGGGAAGGGACCGGTGTCGATCTGCTGATGGGCATCGGCGGCACCCCCGAAGGCATCATCACCGCCTGCGCCATCAAGTGCCTGGGCGGGACCATCCAGGGCAAGCTCTGGCCCAAGGACGAGGCCGAGCGGCAGCGCGCGCTGGACGCGGGCCATGACCTCGACCGGGTCCTCACCACGGACGACCTGGTCAGCGGGGACAACGTCTTCTTCGTCGCCACCGGGATCACCGACGGCGAGCTGCTGCGCGGGGTGCGCTACCGGGCGGAGACCGCGACCACCCAGTCGCTGGTGATGCGCTCCAAGTCCGGCACGATCCGGCAGATCGACTCCACGCACCGGCTGTCGAAGCTGCGCGCCTACAGCCAGATCGACTTCGACCGCGCGCAGTAGACCGGAGCAGTCGCGGGAGCGGCGGGCGGGCGCGGCAACGGCCCGGTGAGGATACTGGTGCGATGGGCAGCTACCGGGGACCGGCGACGCTCGACTGGCAGGCCAACGGCTCCCTGTGC
>NZ_JBSFNQ010000219.1:0-1889 GCF_053981115.1 Streptomyces sp. NPDC003691
GGGACGCCGTGCTCTCCCGGCTCACCGACATCTTCTTCGCCATCCCCGTCGTCCTCGGCGGACTGGGCGAGCGCCGGGGCGTCGTTGGTGCCGTCGCCGGTCATGGCGACCAGCCGGCCGCCTTCCTGCTCCTGCCGGATGAGGGCCAGTTTGTCCTCGGGGGTGGCCTCGGCGAGATAGTCGTCGACGCCGGCCTCGGCGGCGACGGCCCGGGCCGTCAGCGCGTTGTCCCCGGTGACCATGACGGTACGGATGCCCATCCGGCGCAGTTGGGCGAAGCGTTCGGCAATGCCGTCCTTGACGACGTCCTTGAGGTGGACGATACCGAGGACCCGGGGGCCGTCCTGGTCGTGGACGGCGACCAGCAGGGGAGTTCCTCCGCTCGCCGCGATCGCGTCCGACCAGGCCCGGGCCTGCTCCGCGGCCGTGCCGCCGCGCTGCCGGACCCAGGTGATCACCTCGGCGGCGGCCCCCTTGCGGATCGCGCAGGAGGAGCCGCTGTTCCACCGGAGGTCGATGCCGCTCATCCGGGTGCGGGCACTGAAGGCGGTGAACCGGGGGTTCGCCAGCTCCTGCGGCGCGGGCGGCCGCAGGCCGAACTCCTTCTCGGCCAGCTCCACCACGGAACGGCCCTCGGGAGTCTCGTCGGCCAGCGAGGAGAGCTGTGCCGCGTCGGCGAGCTTCGCCGCCGGAACCCCGGGCAGCGGTACGAACCCGACCGCCCGCCGGTTGCCGTGGGTGATCGTTCCGGTCTTGTCGAGGAGCAGGGTGTTCACATCGCCCGCGGCCTCCACCGCGCGGCCGGAGAGGGCCACCACATTCCGCCGGACCAGCCGGTCCATGCCCGCGATCCCGATGGCGGAGAGCAGGGCGCCGATGGTGGTCGGGATCAGGGTGACCAGCAGGGCGACCAGAACGGTGGTGGACTGGGCGGCACCCGCATAAGCCGCCATCGGCTGAAGCGTCAGTACGACCAGGACGAAACCCACGGTCAGCGCCGCCAGCAGGATGTTGAGGGCCACTTCGTTGGGTGTCTTCTGCCGGCGCGCACCTTCGACGAGCGCGATCATCCGGTCCAGGAAGGAGTGTCCGGGCCGGGCCGTGACCCGGACCACGATCCGGTCGGAGAGGACCGTCGTCCCCCCGGTCACCCCGGACCGGTCGCCGCCCGACTCCCGGATGACCGGCGCGGATTCGCCGGTGACGGCCGATTCGTCGACGGCCGCGACCCCGTCGACGACCTCGCCGTCGGCGGGGACGACGCCGCCCGCCTCCACCACGACGAAGTCGAAGAGCCGCAGATCGGCGGCGGGTACGGTCTCCGACTCGGCCCGCAGCGGGTCGATCCCGTACTGCCAGTGCCGCAGCCGCCGGGCGGTGAGGCCGGTACGGGAGCGGCGCAGCGAGGCGGCGTGCGCCCGGCCCCGGCCCTCGGCGACCGCCTCGGCGAGATTGGCGAAGAGCACCGTGAGCCAGAGCCAGCCGCTGATCAGCCAGGCGAAGACCGAGGGGTCGGACACCGCGGACAGGGTGGTGAGCAGGGCCCCGACCGCGACGACGAACAGCACCGGATTGCGGACCAGGGCCCGGGGGTGCAGCTTCCGTACCGCCTCCGGGAGGGCACCGAGCAACTGCCCGGTGTCGAACGCCCCTCCGGTGACGGCGTGCCGCCGGGAGGGGAGGGGCGCGTGCGGGGGGAGCCCCGGGGCCGTGGGAGGCGCCTTCGGGGAGGCGGTGGGGAGCATACGGGGTCACCTTCGGCGACGGGCCGGCGCCGGGACGGCGAACGGCGTGACGGGTCGAACAACGGCCGGAGCGCCGGCCGCGGGCCGGGCGCCCCGGGGTGCCCTGATGGGAAGTGGACAGGTCTGTAGTCCAGTCAGGTTTGC
>NZ_JBSFNQ010000220.1:0-1777 GCF_053981115.1 Streptomyces sp. NPDC003691
AGAGCTTGCCGTCGGGCATCCGGGCGACCAGGTCCTGGACGCCGTCACCGCCGGTGAAGTCGCCGTTGTGGGTGATCAGCGCGGGGTTGTTCCCGGTGTCGTCGACCCAGTGGTAGCCGTAGTCCGGCTTGCCGTCCTCGTCCTCGTCCAGCTCGATGGCCCGGCCGTCGTCGTGCGCCGCCAGGAGGGAGGAGTGGAGGTCGCCGTTGGCCTCGGAGGGGTAGAGGCGCAGGTCGCCGGTGGCGTCGACGACGTACAGGTCGGCGAATCCGTCACCGGTCACATCACCCGGGGAGTCGGCTTTATCCCGTGGGGTGACGTAGTGGAGATAGCGGGTGGAGGTCAGCGACATATTGCCCGCGGCGTCGGCGGCCTTGACGTAGAGGATGTTGGGGCCGGCGTTGGGCGGGGAGAGGGTGCGGTTGACGCTGGTGGCACCCGCGGCAAGGGTGACACTGCGCTCGTCGGTGAAGGACTCGCGGTTGAAGGACCAGAAGAACTTGGTGGTCCCGGTGCCGCCGCTGGCGGCGGTGGTAAAGGTGTAGACGCCCGGGGTGCCGAACGGCTTCACGCTCCACTTACTGCCGGTGCCGTCGTCCTCGGCGAAGTCGGTGGAGCTGATGTCCGGGGAGGCGGGTGCGGTGTCGTCGTAGACGAATCCGCAGTTGATGACACCGGGCGGGGCCCAGGTGGAGGAGATCCCGGCGGCGTCCACGGCCTTCACGATCCAGTGGTACGTCTTGCCGTTGACGAACTTCGTCCGGTCGACCGCGACATCGGCCTTGCCCGCACTGGTCGTCGTCCGGACGCTGTCCACGATCTTCGTGGCGGTGGCGTCGGTACGCCAGGCCTGGAAGTGCAGGGACTTGAGGTCGCCGTCGGGGTCGGAGCTGCCTGCGGCGAAGGTCAGGTTGCCCTTGCCGTAGGTGGTGTAGGGGGTGGTGGTGTCGCAGGCCCGGCCGTTGACCGTCAGCCCGGTCGGCTCCTTGGGGGGCCGGGTGTATTCCATGGTGAGCTGGGGCGCGGAGGCGCCCTCGGCCACGAACTTCTTCCACGAGTTCGCGTTGCCGGAGGTCTTGGACTCGCTCTTCGACTTCATCCGGATGGTGAGCTTGGTGTGTCCGGAGTTGGCGGCGACGCTCTGCGCGATCGACTTGGCGTCGTAGGTGACATACGCGTCGGGGCAGGCGGAGCTCCAGCCGTGGGCGAAGTTCTTCGTCCCGATGTGCGTGCCCGCCGCGGGCTGGTTGGCCCAGGTCGTCGCCGAGGAGATCTCACCGGTCTGGTGGACCTCCATCTCGGAGGCGGTGCAGGACCAGGAGTAGGTCTGCCGGAACCGGAAGGAGGCGCTGGAGATGGTCGCGCCCTTGATGCTGGTGGTCCAGGTCAGACGGTAGTAGGAGCGGGAGAGTCCGCCGGTGGTGGACTCGTAGCCGACCCGGCCCTCGGTGGTGCCCGAGTTGAAGTTGGCGCCGTCCCAGAAACTGGAGGTCGGGTACCGCTCGTAGGCGGTGGTCCACGCTGCGGTCTTGCCGTAGAGCGGCGGGTCGATGAATACCGGGAAGACGGTGTCCTTGCCGGTCAGCAGCTTCTCGTCGGGTGCGACGGAGAGCACGGCGTCCCCGGTCCCGCCACCGGTGAGGGAGGCGTCGGCGGGGCCGCGTTTGGTCCCGATCTGCGGGCCGAGGAGGCCGGTCAGGGCGAACGTCCCCCCGGCCTTCGCCTCGGCGTCCTTCGCGGGCTCGCCCTGGGTGACCGCGGGCTTCCCGCTCGAATC
>NZ_JBSFNQ010000221.1:0-1749 GCF_053981115.1 Streptomyces sp. NPDC003691
GGAGGTTTTTAGGGGCGCGGGGAACTGCGCGAACAGCCACAGACGGGCTGCAGTCGGAATGCAAGCCCTGCAACAACGGCGGTCAGCCGCTGCCCCAAGTAGCCCCCCGGCCCCTCGGTGCAGCGCGCAGCGCCCTGGTGCTGCTCAGAGCTGGTTCGCGCCGCGCGTGGTCAGGTCGTGGTCCTTTGCGATCGCGTTCCACATGCCCGACGCCTGCCGCTTCGCCGCGGTGGCGTCGCCGCTCGCCCGGTTGCCCTCCAGCGCCCGCTCCGTGGTGCGGGCGCGGCCGTCCCGGCAGCCCCGCTCGCCCTGGACCTGCTCGGCCCAGGCCGCGTAGTGGTCGTCGGCGGCGGCCGACAAACGCCAGGCCTCGGTGAGGGCGGCGGTCAGCTCCTGGCCGCGCGGCAGCCGGTCGACGGCCAGCCCGCCGAGCCGCCCCACCAGGGTGCGGCGCTGCTCGGCGGCGCCGCGCAGATCGGTGGCCGCGCGGCCCAGCTCCTGACAGCGGCGGATGTTCGCCACCGAACGCACGACGGCGTCACGGCTGTTGTTGCTGTCGGCGAGGAGACGGTCGAGCGCCTCGGCCTGGGTGCGGGCCGGGCCGTCCTCCTCCTTCTCCTCCTCCTCGTCCGAGGGCTTCGGAGACGGAGACGGGGACGAAGACGCGTCCGGTGAGGGCTTCACGGGCGCGGAAGCGGCGGGCGCGGGCGCGGCGGCCGATACCGGCGGCGAGGTGTCAGGCCCCGCGTCGTCCCCGCCGTAGATCGCGGCGCTGAGCCCCAGCCCCAGTACGGCGCAGGCGACGACGACGGCCCCCATCACGGCGAGCTGCGAAGCCCGCTGCCGCTCCTCCTCGCGCTCCTCACGGACCCGGTGGTCCCGGGTCTCCTCGCTCCGGAAGAACCGTTCGAAGGCGGTGTCCTCGGGGGGTACGGGAGGTATGTAGCGGGTCGCGTCGCCCGGGGATCCCTGCGGACCGGGCCCTTGGACGGGAGGTATGTAGCGGGTCGCGTCGTCCGGAGACCCCTGCGGGGGGACCGGTGGGAGGTAGCGCGTGGCGTCCTCCGCGGGGCCCTGCGGGGCGACGGGCGGTATGAACCGGGTTGCGTCGTCCGGGGAGCCGGGCCCTTGCCCATGACCTTGGACGGGCGGGATCACGCGGGTGGCGTCCCCCTCGGGGCCGGGCCCTTGGACGGGCCGCAGCAACCGGGTGTCGCTGTCCACGGGGTCCGCCGGGCTCTCCGGGGGAACCGGCGCGAGGTTCATGGTGGCGTCGGGCTGCGGGCCCCAGGGCTCGCCCCACGGCTGCCCGGGGGCGGGCGAGTCGGGTATCCAGGAGTCACCGCGGGCGGCGGAACCGTCCGGCCGGTCACCCTGCCCGTGTCCGCTGTGCGTCACCGGAACCTCCATCCAAGGCACGCCGCGCTCTCCAACCGCCCCAAACTACCGGCTCCCCCATGCGGAGGGGGCGCCTGCCCCTCAGGATCCCCAACTCACCGCCCACGCCGCGCGCGAGGGGCCGTGCCTTTGCGGGGTGCGGGACGCGCCGTACCGGCGGGGCTTGATTCCCGACTGCACGCCGTCTGTGGCTTGTCGCGCAGTTCCGCCCCCTGCGCCTGCGGCGTGGGGGGACCCCAGTGCCCCTTCCTTCGCGGGGCAGCGGCTGACCGCCGTTGTTGCAGGGCTTGTATTCCGACTGCAGCCCGTCTGTGGCTGTTCGCGCAGTTCCCCGCGCCCCTAAAGACCTTG
>NZ_JBSFNQ010000222.1:0-1630 GCF_053981115.1 Streptomyces sp. NPDC003691
CCGCCACCAAAAACCCCGCCAACGCCACCGGACTCGGATAGTCGAACACCACCGTCGACGACAACTCCAACCCCGTCACCACACCCAACCGATTCCGCAACTCCACCGCAGTCAACGAATCAAAACCGAGATCCTTGAAGGCGCGGTCCAGCGGAACCGAGTCACCGTTGTCGGTATGGCCGAGCACCGTCGCGACCTCGGCCCGCACCAGGTCGAGCGCCGCCTGCTCCCGATCGGCGGCCGACCGTGCGGCCATGCTCTCGGCCCAGCTCGGGCCGGCGTTCCCGGCGGCATCCAGGGCCCGGCGTACCGGCGGGCGGACCAGTTCACGGAAGAGCGGCGGAACACCCTCGGCAGCGGCACGCCTCCGCAGCTCCGCAAGGTCCAGCCGGGCGGGTACGGGCAACGGGTCGCCGTGCGCCAGCGCGGCTTCGAAGAGCGCGAGGCCCTGTTCCGTAGGCATGGGAGCCACACCGGTCCGGGCCATCCGTGCCACATCGACCTCCGTGAGGTGGTCGGTCATGCCGGTGGCCTGCTCCCACAACCCCCACCGCAACGACACCCCCGGCAACCCCAACCCACGCCGCAACTCCACCAACCCGTCAACAAACCCATTCGCCGCCGCATACCCCGCCTGACCAGCAGTCCCCACCACACCCGCCACCGAAGAAAACACCACAAACGCATCCACCCCCGCCTCCACCGCCACCTCATGCAAAAACCACCCCGCATCCGCCTTCGCCCGCAACACCCCCTCCAACCGCTCCACCGACAACCCACCCACCGTCACGTCATCCAACACACCCGCCACATGCACCACACCCGACAACCCACCCACCAAACCACCCACCACACCACGCAACCCCACCCGATCACCCACATCACAACCCACCACCAACACCTCAGCACCCAACCCCACCAACTCATCCCGCAAACCCACCGCACCAGGAGCACCCAACCCCCGACGACTCACCAACACCAACCGACGCACCCCAAACCCCTCCACCAAACGCCGCGCCACCACACCACCCAAACCACCCGTCCCACCCGACACCAACACCCACCCCGAACCAAAACCCCCAAAACCCGAACCCGAACCCGAAGCCAGAGCCGAACCCGAACCCGGAACCAGAACCGAACCCGAAGCTGAACCTGAAGCCTCGGAACCAGAACCCGAACCAACCCCCACCCTCACCAAACGCGGCACCCACAACCCATCACCACGCACCACCACCTGCCACTCACCCACACCCACAGCCCACGACACCACCCCACCCAACACACCACCCAAACCATCCCCCACCACCACACCCTCATCCACATCAACCAACACCACACGCCCCGGAAACTCCGCCTCCACCGACCGCACCAAACCCCACACACCCGACACCACCGGATCCACCACCACACCCCCCACACCCACACCACCACGCGTCACCACAACAACCCCACCACCACCCTCCAACACACCCCGAACCCCACCCAACACACCACCCAAAACCACCCGCAAACCCTCCACCACACCCAACCCCACCGGCACCACACACTCCACCACCACAAACCCCTCCACCCCACCACCCACACCCAAACCACCCACCGACACACCCACCCCACGCCACTCCACACCGAA
>NZ_JBSFNQ010000223.1:0-1624 GCF_053981115.1 Streptomyces sp. NPDC003691
CGTGCCAGCCCGGCACCCGCCACATACAGCTCACCCGCAACACCCACCGGCACCGGCTCAAGACGCCCGTCCAGAACATAAAGCCGGGTGTTCGCGACCGGACGGCCGAACGGCACCGCACCCGGCCGGTCCGGATCCACGTCGGAAGCCGCGACCATCACCGTCGCCTCGGTCGGACCGTAGGTGTTCACCAGCCGCCGGCCTGACGACCACACCCGCGCCGCCGACTCACCAATCGCCTCAGCACCTACCAGCAGCGTTTCCACCCGCCCGAGAACTGCCGGATCGATCACCCCGAGCAGCGACGGCACGACCGATGCCGTAGTGATTCCTTCCAGCTCCGCCAGCCGCGACGGCTCCTCCCGCTGTTCCTCCGACGCAATCCACAACGCCGCACCCGACGACAGCGCCACCGCCACATCCAGCACCGACGCATCGAATCCGAAGGAGGCGAACTGCAACACCCCGGCACCAGGGCCCGCACCCATCACCGGACCGAACACCGACACCAGATTCACCAACGAACCGTGCGCAACCGCCACACCCTTCGGAACACCCGAAGAACCCGACGTATAAATCACATACGCCAACCCTGAGGAATCAACCGGTACGCCCTTGCCAACCGGTTCGCATGCAGCAGACTCCGCTAGCTCCTCCGGACCTATCAGAATCGCCGCACCGGAGTCGGCGAGCATGAACTCCTGCCGCTCCACCGGCAGCGAACCATCCACCGGCAGATAAGCCGCCCCCGCCTTCCACACCCCCAAAATGCCGACCACCATCTCGGCTCCCCGGCCCAGGCGCAGGCCCACCACCGACTCCACACCCACACCACGACCCCGCAGATACGAAGCCAACCGACCCGCCGCCGCATCCAACTCACCGTAAGAAATACGCACCCCATCAGCCACCACCGCAACCCCACCCGGATCAGCAGCCACCCACCCCTCGAACAACCCCAACACCGACGACGACAACACCCCGCCCACAACCGCCGTGTCATTCCACTCACTCAGCACCCGGGCCCGCTCGCCCTCACCCAGCACATCCACCTCATGCACCCGCACCCCAGGCTCCGCGGTGACTACGCGCAGAGTTCGGGAGAACCAGCTTGCGAGCCGATCGACGGTCGTCATGTCGAAGAGGTCCGCCGACGCGACCAGCGCACCGCGCAAGCCCGCGGGACGGCCGTCCTCGTCGTAGACCTCCGACAGCGAAACGTCCAGGTCGAACCGGGCCGCCAGGAGCGAGTTGTCCAGCGGGGGGCTTCCGGCGTTCACGTCCGGCAGGTCCAGTACCGCGCGATCGGTGTTCTGGAGGGTGAGCATGATCTGGAAGAGGGGGTGCCGGGCCAGGGAACGTACCGGGGCCAGCTCCTCCACCAGCTTCTCGAACGGCACATCCTGATGCGCCAGGGCACCAAGACCCGCCTCCCGCACCCGCCCCAGCACCTCCCGGAACTCCGGATCACCGGACAGGTCCGTCCGGATGACCAGCGTGTTCACGAAGAAGCCCACCAGATCGTCCAGCGCCTCATCCGTACGGCCCGCAACCGCCGAACCCACCGGCACATCCAGCCCCGCACCCAACCGCGACAACAACACCGCCAACGCCGCCTGCAACA
>NZ_JBSFNQ010000224.1:0-1611 GCF_053981115.1 Streptomyces sp. NPDC003691
CCGGCGGCGGGCGGTGAGCGACGAACGAGGAGATCACCGTGAACCGTGTGACGCGCATGGTCACCGCTGCCGCAGCGGTGCTGGCGCTCGCGGCGCCGGGCGAACACCGCGTCCGCCGCGTCCCGGTCGATACGACCGCCGGGAGTCCGGGCCAGATCGTCGACCGGCAGCCCGCCCTCGGCGTCCAGCTCGGCCGCCAGCCGGTTCGCCCGGGTGACGAACCGGGTGTTCATCCAGAGGAACCAGACCCCGATGACCGGCAGGGCCAGTACGGAGACCCCGAAGGCGACGGTGAGCCAGGTGCCCTGCTGGATCAGCAGCACACCGCGGCTGCCGACCAGGAAGAAGTAGAGGACCAGGACGGCCGCCGTGACGAAGTACGTGATTTTCGCGCGCATGTCGGTCAGTTCGCTCGGTGGTACGGATCAGTCGAGGTCGAGGAAGTGCTCCAGGCCCACGGTCAGACCGGGGACGGAGCCGACGCGGCGGACCCCGAGCAGGATCCCGGGCATAAAGCTGCTGTGGTGCAGGGAGTCGTGCCGGATGGTGAGGGTCTCGCCCTCGCCGCCGAGAAGGACCTCCTGGTGGGCGAGGAGCCCCCGGAGCCGTACGGCATGGACGGGGACACCGTCGACATCGGCGCCGCGGGCGCCGTCCAGCGCGGTGACCGTGGCGTCCGGCTGGGCGCCGAGACCGGCCTCGGCCCGGGCGGCCGCGATCAGCTGCGCGGTGCGGGTGGCGGTGCCGCTGGGGGCGTCCGCCTTGTTCGGGTGGTGCAGCTCCACGACCTCGGCGGATTCGAACCAGCGCGCCGCGGCCTGCGCGAACTTCATGGTGAGGACCGCGCCGATGGAGAAGTTCGGGGCGATCAGCACGCCCGTCCCGGGGGACGCGTCGAGACTGGTGCCGAGCTGCGCGAGCCGGTCACCGGTCCAGCCCGTGGTGCCGACGACGGCGTGGATCCCGTGGCGTACGCAGAAGTCGAGATTGCCCATCACGGACGCGGGCGTGGTCAGCTCGACCACCACCTGGGCCCCGGTGTCGACCAGCGTCTCCAGCTTGTCGCCCCGGCTCAGGGCGGCGACCAGCTCCAGATCGGCGGCGCCCTCCACGGCCCGTACCGCCTCGGAGCCGATCCGGCCGCGGGCACCGAGCACCGCCACGCGCAACTTGCTCATCAGTCTCTTTCCTCCTGGAGGCGTATCTCAGGTCGTCGCCCCCAGCCTAGGTCGTCTCCCGGGCGGGCCCGGGAGGTGTCCGGTGGGCGGGAGCGGCCGGACCGCTCCCGCCCACCGGGACGGGTCAGGAGACCGCTTCGTGGAGCCGGTCGGCCTGCCGGTCCTTCAGCGCGCCGATGACCGCGAGCGACGGGCGGCGGCCGAGGACATCGGCCGCGACCGCGCGCACCTCGTCGGGAGTGACGGCGGCTATCCGCGCGAGCATCTCGTCGACGGACATCTGCGAGCCCCAGCAGAGTTCGCTCTTGCCGATGCGGTTCATCAGCGCTCCGGTGTCCTCCAAGCCGAGGACCGTGGAGCCGGACAGCTGCCCGACGGCCCGCCCGATCTCGTCGTCCGTGAGCCCGTCGGAGGCCACCCGGTCGAGTTCGTC
>NZ_JBSFNQ010000225.1:0-1557 GCF_053981115.1 Streptomyces sp. NPDC003691
GTCGCCTGCCCGTACGGGTCCGGTGGTGAGCGGATGTACCGGACCGGTGACCTGGTGAAGTGGACGGCGGACGGGCAGCTGATGTTCGTCGGCCGGGCCGACGACCAGGTGAAGATCCGCGGCTTCCGCATCGAGCCCGGTGAGGTCGAAGCCGTACTCCTCACCCACCCGGAGGTACGTCAGGCCGCGGTCGTGGTCCGCGAGGACAACCCCGGCGACCGCCGCCTCGTCGCGTACACCGTCAGCACCGGTGAGGACGGCCAGGAGGACACCGAACCCGCCGCGCTGCGGGAGTTCGTCGCCGGGCGGCTGCCGGACTACATGGTCCCGGCCGCCGTCATGACGCTGCCCGCGCTGCCGATGACGGTGAACGGGAAGCTCGACCGCCGGGCGCTGCCCGCTCCCGAGTACGCCACGGGCGAGGGCCGGGCCCCGGCCACCGTCCAGGAAGAACTGCTCTGCGCCGCCTTCGCCGAAGTGCTCGGCCTGGAGTCGGTCGGCGTCGACGACAGCTTCTTCCAGCTCGGCGGACACTCCCTCCTCGCCGTACGCCTGGTGTCCCGGATCCGCGCGACGCTCGGCGCCGAGGTCGAGGTACGGATCCTCTTCGAAACCCCGACCGTCGCGGGACTGGCGGCGCACCTGGCCGGTGGCGAGTCGCGGACCCGTGTGCCGCTGGTCGCCGGAGAGCGCCCGGAACGGATCCCGCTGTCCTTCGCTCAACAGCGCCTCTGGCTGCTGGCCCAGGTCGAAGGCCCCAGCCCGACCTACAACATGCCGGTGATCATCCGGCTCAGCGGCGAGCTGGATGTGCCCGCGCTGGGTGCTGCGTTGCGGGATGTGATCGGTCGGCACGAGTCGTTGCGGACGGTGTTCCCGGTGGTGGCGGGGGAGCCGTATCAGCGAATCCTGGACCCCGTGGAACTGGACTGGGACCTTCAGGTGACCCGGGTGGCATCCGGGGAGCTGGCGGGTGCGGTGCGTGGGGCCGCGCGGTATGCGTTCGATCTGGCGGTGGAGGTGCCGGTCCGGGCGTGGCTGTTCGAAAGTGGTGAGGGTGAGGGCGAGGGCGAGCGGGTGCTGGTGGTGGTTGTGCACCACATCGCCGGCGACGGCTGGTCCATGGGTCCGCTGGGGCGCGACCTGTCGGTTGCGTATGCGGCGCGGTCGCGTGATGAGGCGCCGGAGTGGGTGCCGCTGCCGGTGCAGTACGCGGACTACGCGCTCTGGCAGCGGGAGCTGCTGGGGGAGGAGTCCGACCCGGAGAGTCTGCTGTCGGTGCAGGTGGATTACTGGCGGCGGACACTGGCCGGGGCACCGGAGGAGCTGAACCTGCCCGCCGACCGGGTCCGCCCGGCAGTGTCGAGTCACCGCGGACATGCCGTCCCGTTGCTGGTGCCCGCGGAGGTCCATCAGCGGCTGGCTGAGCTGGCGCAGGAGGAGGGTGGGACGCCGTTCATGGTGTTGCAGGCGGCGTTGGCGGTGTTGTTGTCGCGGTTGGGTGCGGGGCTGGATGTGCCGGTGGGTTCGGCGGTTGCGGGCCGTACGGATGAGGCG
>NZ_JBSFNQ010000226.1:0-1515 GCF_053981115.1 Streptomyces sp. NPDC003691
GCGATCGGCCCGTAGCCGAGCTGCTGGTGCACGGTGCTCAAGCGGGTCAGGTAGTCGTTTGCCGACCAGCCCCGGCAGTGCAACAGGTAGGCCAGTGGATGCCCGTCGATGCTCACCTCCCCATGGTGCCCGGCGAATGACCCGCCCGGGGCGGGCTGCTGCAGGTTCCGGCCCGGATGGGCACACGTGGTAACAGGCTGGGCGTATGCGCCCTCTCTTCAAGCCTGCCCCGCCGTGGCGATGGTGGCACGCAAGGAAGACGCAAGGGGGCCGGGCCTGTCATCCCGAGTCCGGTGTCAGTGGCGAGGGCAGCCGCTGCCGTAGCCTCGGACGCTTGTCGCCAGCAGTTCTGCCAGCCCGTCCCGGCCAGGACAGTCGGCGGGCAGTGACCAGTACAGCGCCGACGCCCGAGTCCGGGTGAGCCCTGTTCGGTAGGAGACGGGCAGACCGCTGTACGCGCGGGCGGCGATCCGGGCGGCCTCCTCCTGGTCGCCGTCGTGTGCCCGGCACATGGCCTCGTCGATGGTGACCAGCGCCCGCGTCATCACCGACGGGGACCGCGTCAGCCGCAGCGCCTCCGTCTGCGCCTCATAAGCCCGCCGGGTCTCCCCGAGATGCGTCAGCGCCTGCGACAGATGGACATGGTGTTTCTGCAGGGGGTAGCCGAACCAGGTGTCCGCCTGCTGCTGTGCGTTGAGACGGGCGGCTGTTCTCTCGGCTTGCGCGACGGCGCCGAGGGCGCTGGCGCGGTCGCCGCTCATTGCGTGCGCGCGGGCCGCGACCGCTGCCGCGAGTGCTCCGGCGGGACTGGGGCCATCACCCGCGATCTGCCGGGCACGGTCGGCGAGACCGGCCGCCGCGGCCGGAGCGCCGAAATTCAACGGGACCATCGCCTCCCGGGCGAGCACCCAGGCATGCAGACCGCGGTCGCCCGAGCGCTCGGCCGCCCGGGCGGCGGTGGCGCTCCACCGGTGGGATTCCCGGTGCCGGCCGAGATCGTGGAGCACCACGGCGACCATTCCGGCCATCCGGCCGGTCACCTGCGCGAGGACGGTACGGTTCCGGTCGGTGCTGGGCCCGGCCAGTAGCGGCCGCAGCTCCTTGAACTCGGCGAGCAGATCGGTGAGGACATCGGCCGGAGCCCGGCCGTGATAGCCGTGGCCGTAGCGTTCGGCGGTGGCTTCCCAGTGGTCGAGTCCGATCGCACGGTCATGGGCGGTCAGTGCCGCGTCGATATCGTTTCGGGTGGTCGTGAGTGCGGCGGCGAGCCCGGGACCTGCCAGTCCGGCCACGAGCGCGCCGCGCAGGACGTTGCGGCGCTTCATTGGATCGTCTTCCTCCTCGGTGGGAGTTACGGACGGCGCCCCGACCCCGGCCTCAAGCGGTCTGCGCCAGGAAGTCCCGGACGACGGGCACCGTCGCGTGGGCGGTCAGCCGGGTGCGGAGGTCGGTGAGGCCGGCCGTGCCGCGGGCGGAGGAGACGCCGCCCAGGTAGTCGACGGCACGGCGGGCGGT
>NZ_JBSFNQ010000227.1:0-1437 GCF_053981115.1 Streptomyces sp. NPDC003691
ATGGAAACCACCGCTATGACGCCTGCGCGCAGGCGTAGGCGGCGGTTCCTCTCAGCTCTGGTGTCCGGGAGTCTCCCCCGGCCACTCCACGACAGTGAATTCCCCACGGTGGCCGTAGCCCTCCCCAGCGGTCCGGAATCAGTTTTCGGGCAGCACAAAGCGGCATGACCCGTCCCTGACCTGTTGGTATCCGCCGCATCCTGAGGCAGCGCTTTGGTACCCGTCAATCACAAAAAAGACGTTGCATGTGACAACTGCCACAGAAATCGAGGTGTCGTGATGGGCGTGATGGGCCATGGGTGAGAACTCGGGCGAGGTGATGGACTTGCCGCCAAAATTGGTCTAGTCCACCCTTTCGAGATGCATGCCGATCAACTGACAGGAATAGGCCGTCGGCGGTCCCGTTAAGGGTGGATTGGTACCTGGGTTTCGCCGGAGGAGGGTGGTGCGACGGAGTCGGTTGCACCACCGGTTGGTTCCCCGTGCGGGCTGATTTTTCCGTGAAGCCATCACCGGGTGATGGTCACGGGACGTACACGTGAAGACCCGTATGGGTCATGCTGACTGGCGCTCTGCCCCCGCCGGGGAGCAGAGCCGGCTTGTGCTGCCCGTGGCCGGGCGGACGAATTCGGCGAGATCGTCACGGCGATCGGCCTTCGGACGATTTCGTCCGGTGGATCGGCTGCCGTTCAGGGGAGGGGATTCCAGCACCGTGGAACGTCCACGTCTCATCCGGGGACTGCCCCGGCGCACCACGGCGGGGGTGGCGGCCGTGCTGGCCGCGGCGCTCGGCGCCACGCTGCTGATACCCGACGGCGGTGACGACGGGCCGCCCGCGGCGGTCGACCGTGCCCCGGCGCAGGCGGAGAAGGCTCGTTCGGGTGGTGAGCCGCTGGATGAGCCGGCGGCGCGGGAGAAGGCGATGAAGACCGGGAAGCCGGTCGAGGTCGTCGCCCTGCGGGATGCCACCTCGACGGTTACGGCCCTGCCCAACGGCAAGTTCCGGCTGACCACGCAGGCGGCGCCGGTGCGGGCGAAGGTCGACGGCGAGTGGCTGCCGATCGACACCACGCTGAAGAAGACCGGTGACGGCTGGCGGCCGAAGGCCACGGTCAACCCGGTCACCTTCCACAGCGGCAAGGCGCGGAAGAAGAACAGCAAGGGTGAGCGGAGCAGCCGTAACTACGCCCGGGTGCCCCTGGCGAAGTCCGCTGACGGCCAGTACACCGACCTCGCCACCTTCACCGCGGACGGCCGTGAGCTGACGGTCGGCTGGCCCGGTGAGCTGCCGGAGCCCGAGGTCAGCGGCGCCAGCGCCCTCTACAAGAACGTCCTCGACGGCGTGGACCTGCTGCTGACCGCGCGGGACACCGGCTTCACCCATGTCCTCGTCGTGCACAGCGCCGAAGCGGCCGCCAATCCGGCCCTGAAGAAGAT
>NZ_JBSFNQ010000228.1:0-1436 GCF_053981115.1 Streptomyces sp. NPDC003691
AGGGTGAGACCTGATGCCGAGCCGATTGTGGTGAAGTGGATGATCCTATGCTGTCGAGAAAAGCCTCTAGCGAGTTTCAAGGCGGCCCGTACCCTAAACCGACTCAGGTGGTCAGGTAGAGAATACCGAGGCGTTCGGGTGAACTATGGTTAAGGAACTCGGCAAAATGCCCCCGTAACTTCGGGAGAAGGGGGGCCACATCCGGTGATGGGCTTTACGCCCTGAGCTGGGGGTGGCCGCAGAGACCAGCGAGAAGCGACTGTTTACTAAAAACACAGGTCCGTGCGAAGCCGTAAGGCGATGTATACGGACTGACGCCTGCCCGGTGCTGGAACGTTAAGGGGACCGGTTAGTGACCTTTCGGGGTTGCGAAGCTGAGAACTTAAGCGCCAGTAAACGGCGGTGGTAACTATAACCATCCTAAGGTAGCGAAATTCCTTGTCGGGTAAGTTCCGACCTGCACGAATGGCGTAACGACTTCTCGACTGTCTCAACCATAGGCCCGGTGAAATTGCACTACGAGTAAAGATGCTCGTTTCGCGCAGCAGGACGGAAAGACCCCGGGACCTTTACTACAGTTTGATATTGGTGTTCGGTTCGGCTTGTGTAGGATAGGTGGGAGACTTTGAAGCGGCCACGCCAGTGGTTGTGGAGTCGCTGTTGAAATACCACTCTGGTCGTGCTGGATGTCTAACCTGGGTCCGTGATCCGGATCAGGGACAGTGTCTGATGGGTAGTTTAACTGGGGCGGTTGCCTCCTAAAGAGTAACGGAGGCGCCCAAAGGTTCCCTCAGCCTGGTTGGTAATCAGGTGTTGAGTGTAAGTGCACAAGGGAGCTTGACTGTGAGACCGACGGGTCGAGCAGGGACGAAAGTCGGGACTAGTGATCCGGCGGTGGCTTGTGGAAGCGCCGTCGCTCAACGGATAAAAGGTACCCCGGGGATAACAGGCTGATCTTCCCCAAGAGTCCATATCGACGGGATGGTTTGGCACCTCGATGTCGGCTCGTCGCATCCTGGGGCTGGAGTCGGTCCCAAGGGTTGGGCTGTTCGCCCATTAAAGCGGTACGCGAGCTGGGTTTAGAACGTCGTGAGACAGTTCGGTCCCTATCCGCTGTGCGCGTAGGAGTCTTGAGAAGGGCTGTCCCTAGTACGAGAGGACCGGGACGGACGAACCTCTGGTGTGCCAGTTGTCCTGCCAAGGGCATGGCTGGTTGGCTACGTTCGGAAAGGATAACCGCTGAAAGCATCTAAGCGGGAAGCCTGCTTCGAGATGAGGACTCCCACCCCCTTTGAGGGGTTAAGGCTCCCAGTAGACGACTGGGTTGATAGGCCGGATCTGGAAGCCAGGTAACTGGTGGAGGTGACCGGTACTAATAGGCCGAGGGCTTGTCCATATTTGCTCGCGTCCACTGTGTTAGTTCTGAGGCAACGACC
>NZ_JBSFNQ010000229.1:0-1421 GCF_053981115.1 Streptomyces sp. NPDC003691
TCGATGGAACCTGCTGGACCCGCGGGTGCGTTCGGTCCGGATGACGACTACTGGAGTTGGGCGGAACGGCGGCTTGCCCGGGGGCAGTCGTGTCTGTTCTCGGTCCGGGATTCTTCCGTGGCGACGCTGTGGACCGTGGCGCCGGTGACGTTCCTTCCTCTGGCGGGCCGTGACGACCGGCTGCTTCCTCTGTGTTCGGGGGCCTTCGCGTGCCTGGACGGCGGGCCGCATCATGCCGGGTGCGCCGGTGGATAGCGGGTCGGGCTCTCTCCTGTACGCGTGCGATGCGTGCCGCTGCCTGGTCGTCGCTTCGACCCTGCGGGCGCTCGGGGTGCTGGTTCCCGGGCGCTCTCCAGGGGCCCGGCGCCTGGTGTACGTGATCTGCCTGGACAGCGCTGCGTGCGCCGTGCGGCGGTCCGCTCCGTCGGCCGGTGACGGTGCCGGGTGAGGCAGCGCCTGTGCGTGCTCTTACTGGTCGTGGCCTGCACGGCGGTCTACCTGCCGCTGGCGCTGATCAGTACCCCGGGGCCGTAGCTGCTCCGGCCGGCTCCGGCCCCGGCGGGCCTTGAGCGGGCCGGACCACCCCTTGGCCTGGCAGCTTCACGGGTGGTCCGGCTGGTGATCCACGAGGGACCCCGGTGCCGATGGTACCGGGGCGCTCGTCGTGCCCTGGTCCCAACGGCCCATGTCGGAGGACAGGTTGGGCAACGGGGAAGGAGGCGATCACATGAGCCGCCCGGAGGGGACGGGGCACCACCACGGGGAGCCGTTCGAGCCTGATGACGTGCTGTGGGTGGACGGGGTGGATTACCTGGGTGGCTGGCAGCGGGCCCGGGATGCGGGGCGGGCGTTGGAGACTGCGGTGGAAGCGGCCGGGCTGGACCGGTCCGATCTGTCGTGGCGGGCCATCGCGGCTCCTGACGGTTCGGGGCAGGTGTCGGTGGTGCTGTCCGTTGCTGCAGCAGTGGAGATCGCCCGGCTGCTGGGGGCGGCTTCGGCACGGTGGGACCGGGCGGGCTGAGGCTGTGGCCGGAGGGGCTTTGGGCGGTAGCTGCCCTGGGGCGAGAGAGCAGGGCCCGTTAGCTTCCGCGGCTCGGGCAGTCCGTGGACCTGCCCGCAATGGCCCGAGTGGGCCCCTGCTCTTCGAGGCTCGCCCCAGGGGAGCTGCCTAAAGCACCGGAGGTCACCGCCCCCCGGCCACGCTGCCCGCGGATCATCCCCGCAGGCGCGGGGCCGACCAGGCGGCGCCGATGCGCTCCACAATGCACCCCGGACCATCCCCGCAGGCGCGGGGCCGACCCGGAGGACGGGCGGAGGCAACGAGAGGCCCTAGGGGGTGTCTTCAAACGATCTTGGATGGTGGATCATGGTGCGGTGATACGTCGCCATGAACTGTCCGATGCGGAGTGGGCCTTCGTGCA
>NZ_JBSFNQ010000230.1:0-1385 GCF_053981115.1 Streptomyces sp. NPDC003691
GACTCGGTGCCGCCGAGCACTTCCGTGTCGCCCAGCAGCCGGCCCTGGGCCCGCAGCTCCCCCTCCCGCCCCGGGCCGGGTACGAAAACGGCCGGGGCCGGTCCGTACGGTGACGGACCGGCCCCGGCCGGTGTGTGGGCGATACTGGGATCGAACCAGTGACCTCTTCGGTGTGAACGAAGCGCTCTCCCGCTGAGCTAATCGCCCGGGAACGCGTCGCCAACATTACCCCATGTCAGCGGGGTTCCCGACCACCCTTGAGGGGCGGCTCACTGCCCTTCGATCTGCCAGGGCATGACCAGACCGAACTTCCACAGATAGAACCCGGCCAGTGCGCAGCAGATCACCAGACCGACGGTGGTCAGGATGATGTTCCGCCGCCGCACCCGGGGGTCGAGTGCCCGCTGGGCCGCCTCGCTGACCTTCCGCTTGGTCCAGCGGAGCACCAGCTGCGCCCAGACGAACTCGGTCGCCCAGATGGCCATGCCGGCGAAGATCACGACCCAGCCCGGGCCGGGCAGGACCAGCATCGCGGCGCCCGCTCCGACGACCGCGAGGCCGGCCAGGAAGACCCCGACCTGCCAGCTGATGTGCAGCGCCCGCGAGCGCTTGATGAATGCCGGAGCCTTGGAGCCGAGCGCGGGCTCGGCCCCCTTCTCCGTGTCCGCCCCCGCAGCGTCCGTCTCCGGACCGGGGCCGCTTCCGGCGGCCCCCGCCGCCGCTGCCCCCGTCACGGAAGCCGAGTCCCGAGTCACCAGGGCCTCCCCCCGCTCGCTCTCCGTTTTCATGCACTCAAACGTACCGGATCGCCTCCCGTTCACCGGTTCGGACGTATAACGCAAAGTAATGCAGGGCCGTACGAGCGACATGAAGGATCACAAAACGGTCAGAGGGGTTTACAACGACACCGTAGGTGGCATGTCGATTTCGCCGACGTGCGAATCCCCGAGCGCACACTGAGCGAAAGGCCCTGGCGCTTATGAACACCACGGTCAGCTGCGAGCTGCACCTGCGCCTCGTTGTATCCAGCGAGTCATCACTGCCTGTACCCGCGGGCCTGCGGTATGACACGGCCGATCCCTATGCCGTGCACGCCACCTTCCACACCGGAGCCGAGGAGACGGTCGAATGGGTCTTCGCCCGCGACCTGCTCGCCGAGGGGCTGCACCGGCCCACCGGCACGGGTGACGTCCGGGTCTGGCCGTCGCGCAGTCACGGTCAGGGCGTCGTCTGCATCGCGCTGAGCTCCCCGGAGGGAGAAGCGCTGCTGGAGGCCCCGGCCCGGGCCCTCGCTCGGCGGGACCGTGGTCCGGCTCGCCGTCGTACCCCTGAGGTTCGCCCTCGTACCCCGGCCGTCCCGGATCCCGGGGCGCGAGCAGGATGTT
>NZ_JBSFNQ010000231.1:0-1349 GCF_053981115.1 Streptomyces sp. NPDC003691
AGCTCCTCGACCTTGGCGATGACGTACTTGTTGAACCAGCTGATCTTCTCGTCGGCCTTGTCCGGGTCCGGGTGCCAGTAGGCGGGGAAGCAGAGGCCGGTGTTCTCGTGGGTCGCGGGGAAGCTCTTGCCGCTCGCGCAGGCGCCGGTCGGGGCCTTGTAGGTGACGACGGTCTCGCCGCCGTATTCGTTCACGATGCGGCTGATCCGCAGCCGGTCGAAGACCGGGTTGGTGTCGTTCTTCTCCGGCGGGCCGGCCGCCACGACCTCCTTCACCCGGTTCGGCATCGACTGGGTGTTGGCGACGAAGGTGACCGGGTTGAGCTGCACACCCTCGGCGTCGTTGACGCCGTAGCCGGTGCGCGTGACCGAGTTCAGCCAGAGGGCCGTGCCCTCGTCGGTCTTCTCGTGCGGCAGCGACTGCGCCAGCTTCCAGTTGTCGACCTTGTGCAGAGCGGTCGAGCCCTGGACCCGCTGGGCATACGTCGTCACCGCGGCCAGGCGCTTGCGGGACCAGAAGCTGGGGATGGGGACGTAGCACTCCTTGCCGGTGGCACCGGAGCAGTACAGGTCCGCGGGAGTGTCGTACCAGATCCGGTTCTTCGCCCAGTCGCCCGAGGTGAAGTTCTCCTCGGTGCACTTGACACCGTCCTCGGCGTAGCAGCGCTCCTCGACGGCGAACATGACACGGGCGATCGGGTCGCCGGTGTAGATCGCGTTGTCGCGCTGACCGTAGTCGATACGGGAGAGGTAGCCGCCACGGTCGTAGTCGACCGGCTTCTTGAACTTGAAGTTCTTGGCGTAGTGGTTGACTTCCTTCTTCCACCACAGGGACATGGCGTTGCCGTGGACGTCGACGACGTAGTCGAGGTTCCAGCGCCAGGCCTGGGAGCAGAAGGAGTTCGCGTACGTGGCGTTGTAGCAGGGCTCGCCGGGCTGGTTGCCCGAGACCGGGACGGTGAAGACGGAGTTGGTCGTCTCCTTGCCGGTGGTCCAGCCGGGGAGCTTGTGCTTGCCGAACCAGTACTGGGTGCCGTCACGCGTGGTGACCTTCCAGTACTCGGGGCTCTCGGCGCGATTCTCCTCGTCGGTGCGGGTGCCGGGCCGCTTGACCAGCTCGACCTTGGAGCCGTCGCCGTTGGCGGTGACCCACTTGTCGGAGTGCGGGGTGGCCTTGTCCGAGTCGTCCAGGACCAGCTCGGTGGTGGATCCACCGAGGGTCAGGACGGCGTTGTAGGAGCCCCAGCAGAAGTCGGCGGTCTTCTTGGTGTTGTTTCCGCCGGTGCGGTCGTCGCGGCAGGACTTGTAGGTCCGGGTGATGGCACCCGGGTTGTAGTCCCACCCGTCACC
>NZ_JBSFNQ010000232.1:0-1337 GCF_053981115.1 Streptomyces sp. NPDC003691
GGTGACGGGTGGGACTACAACCCGGGTGCCATCACCCGGACCTACAAGTCCTGCCGCGACGACCGCACCGGCGGAAACAACACCAAGAAGACCGCGGACCTCTGCTGGGGCTCGTACAACGCGGTGCTGACGCTGGGCGGGTCGACGACCGAGCTGGTCCTGGACGACTCGGACAAGGCCACCCCGCACTCCGACAAGTGGGTCACTGCCAACGGCGACGGGTCCAAGGTCGAGCTGGCCAAGAACCCCGACTTCACCAACGGCGACTCGGACGGCGAGTACTGGAAGGTCACCACCCGTGACGGCACCCAGTACTGGTTCGGCCGCAACAAGCTCCCCGGCTGGTCGGCGGGGAAGGAGACCACGAACTCCGCCTTCACCGTCCCGGTCTCGGGCAACCAGCCCGGCGAGCCCTGCTACAACGCCACCTACGCGAACTCGTTCTGCCAGCAGGCCTGGCGCTGGAACCTCGACTACGTCGTGGACGTCCACGGCAACGCGATGTCGCTGTGGTGGAAGCAGGAGCAGAACCACTACGCGCAGAACTTCAAGTTCAAGAAGCCCGTCGCGTACGACCGCGGCGGATATCTCAGCCGTATCGACTACGGCCAGCGCGACAACGCGATCTACACCGGCGACCCGATCGCCCGTGTCATGTTCGCCGTCGAGGAGCGCTGCTACGCCGAAGACAGCCTCAAGTGCACCGACGCGAACTTCACCTCGGGCGACTGGGCGAAGAACCGTATCTGGTACGACACTCCGGCGGACCTGTACTGCTCCGGTGCCACCGGCAAGGAGTGCTACGTCCCGGTGCCCAGCTTCTGGTCCCGTAAGCGCCTCGCGGCCGTGACGACGTATGCCCAGCGGGTCCAGGGCTCGACCGCCCTGCACAAGGTCGACAACTGGAAGCTGGCGCAGTCGCTGCCGCACGAGAAGACCGACGAGGGCACCGCGCTCTGGCTGAACTCGGTCACCCGCACCGGCTACGGCGTCAATGACGCCGAGGGTGTGCAGCTCAACCCGGTCACCTTTGTCGCCAATACCCAGTCGATGCCGAACCGGGTGAAGGAGGTCGTGGCGGCCGGTCCGCCGGAAAAGAAGGACACGAACCCGGTCTTCGACCGGCTGCGGATCAGCCGGATCGTGAACGAGTACGGCGGCGAGACCGTCGTCACCTACAAGGCCCCGACCGGTGCCTGCGCGAGCGGCAAGAGCTTCCCCGCGACCCACGAGAACACCGGGCTCTGCTTCCCCGCCTACTGGCACCCGGACCCGGACAAGGCCGACGAGAAGATCAGCTGGTTCAACAAGTACGTCATCGCCAAGGTCGAGGAGCT
>NZ_JBSFNQ010000233.1:0-1307 GCF_053981115.1 Streptomyces sp. NPDC003691
GGGTCGATGACATCGTCGACGAGGCCGCGTTCGGCCGCGTAGTACGGGTGCATCAGCTCGGACTTGTACTCCTTGACCATGCGGGTGCGCATGGCTTCGGGGTCCTCGGCGTCGGCGATCTGGCGGCGGAAGATGACGTTGGCGGCGCCGTCGGCGCCCATCACGGCGATCTCGTTCGTCGGCCAGGCGTAGGTGAGGTCGGCGCCGATGGACTGGGAGTCCATGACGATGTAGGCGCCGCCGTAGGCCTTGCGGAGGATCAGCGAGATCCGCGGCACGGTGGCGTTGCAGTAGGCGTAGAGCAGCTTGGCGCCGTGCCGGATGATCCCGCCGTGCTCCTGGTCGACGCCCGGGAGGAAGCCGGGGACGTCCAGCAGGGTGACGATCGGGATATTGAAGGCGTCGCACATCTGGACGAAGCGCGCGGCCTTCTCGGAGGCCTCGATGTCCAGGACCCCGGCGAGGGTCTGCGGCTGGTTGGCGACGATGCCGACGACCTGGCCGTCGATGCGGGCGAGGGCGCAGACGATATTGCGGGCCCAGCGCTCGTGGATCTCCAGGAAGTCGCCGTCGTCGACGATCTCCTCGATGACCTTGTGCATGTCGTACGGGCGGTTGCCGTCGGCCGGGACCAGGTCGAGCAGGACGTCGGAGCGCCGGTCGACCGGGTCGGCCGCGGCGACGTGCGGCGGGTTCTCGCGGTTGTTCTGCGGCAGCATCGAGAGGAGGTAGCGCACCTCGGCGATGCACGTCTCCTCGTCGTCGTACGCGAAGTGCGCGACGCCCGAGGTCTCGGCGTGCACGTCGGCGCCGCCCAGACCGTTCTGGGTGATCTCCTCGCCGGTCACCGCCTTGACCACGTCGGGTCCGGTGATGAACATCTGCGAGGTCTCGCGGACCATGAAGACGAAGTCGGTGAGGGCGGGCGAGTACGCGGCGCCGCCGGCGCACGGGCCCAGCATCACGGAGATCTGCGGGATGACACCGCTGGCGCGGGTGTTGCGCTGGAAGATGCCGCCGTATCCGGCGAGGGCGGAGACGCCCTCCTGGATCCGGGCGCCCGCGCCGTCGTTCAGGGAGACCAGGGGCGCACCGGCCGAGATGGCCATGTCCATAATCTTGTGGATCTTGGTGGCGTGGGCCTCGCCCAGCGCGCCGCCGAAGATCCGGAAGTCATGGGCGTAGACGAAGACCGTCCGCCCCTCGACCGTGCCCCAGCCGGTGACGACACCGTCGGTGTGCGGCTTCTTCGCCTCCAGCCCGAAACCGGTCGCCCGGTGCCGCCGCAACTGCTCCACCTCACGGAA
>NZ_JBSFNQ010000234.1:0-1297 GCF_053981115.1 Streptomyces sp. NPDC003691
GGCACCACACACTCCACCACCACAAACCCCTCCACCCCACCACCCACACCCAAACCACCCACCGACACACCCACCCCACGCCACTCCACACCGAACAGATCGGGGTGGCGGCCGACTCCGTCGAGCAGACGGGTGGGCTCGGTGTCCCGGACGGCGAGAGCAGCCACCGAGGCGACCGGTTCTCCGGAGCCGTCGCTGAGGGCGAGCCGGACCGTGCCCGGCCCGGTCGGTGTCAGCCGGACCCTCAGCTCCTCCGCACCGCCCGACCGGTGCACCCGTACGCCGGACCAGGAGAACGGCAGCACCACACGGCCGCTCGGCGCGCTCACTCCGTCGACATGGCCCAGGGCCAGCGGATGCAGGGCGGCGTCGAACAGGGCGGGGTGAATGAGAAAGCGGTCCGCGCCGGCCGGTTCCCGGGGAAGCCCGACCTCGGCCAGTACCTCACCCTTCAGCGTCCAGGCGGCGCGGAGCCCCTGAAAAACGGGGCCGTAATCGTAGCCGCGGTCCGCGAGCCAGGTATAGGCGTCCTCGACCGGGAGCGGAGTCGCACCGGCGGGCGGCCAGGCGGTATCGGCGGCCGGAACGGCAGTGTCCACCCGCGCCTCGGACGGAGCCAGTGCCCCCGTGGCATGACGGACCCAGTCGGCCGCCTCCTCCTGCTGCGAGTAGAGGTTGACCGTCCGCAGACCGGTCCCGTCCTCCGGACCCACGACGACCTGGAGTGTGGTGGGGGTCTGGTCGGGGAGGGCGAGGGGGGTTTCGAGGGTGAGTTCGCGGACTTCGGGCAGCCCGAGCTGTTCCCCCGCGACCAGCGCGAGTTCCAGGAATCCGGTCGCGGGCAGGACCGGGGTCCCCGCAATCGCATGATCCGCCAGCCACGGATGCGACTCGCGGCTCAGGCGGCCGGTGAACAGATACCCCGCACCACCCGCCATCTCCACCCGCGCACCCAGCAGACCATGACCCGCATCCGCCAGACCCAGACCACCCGCATCCCCCGCACCCCGCCCCGCATCCAGCCAGAAACGCTCCCGCTGAAACGCATACGTCGGCAAATCCACCCCAGCACCCGAAACCGCCTCGCCGGAACCCGCGCCGAGCGCGTCCAACACCTTCGCCCACTCCACATGGCCGCCCCGGGCGAACAACCGCCCCACACCCTCCACCAGCGACTCCACCTCACCACGACCCCGCCGCAACAACCCCACACCACCCTCCACCAGCGCCGACAACGAAGCCCCCGGCCCCACCTCCACCACCGACCCCACACCCAACCCCGCCAACGCCTCCACCC
>NZ_JBSFNQ010000235.1:0-1283 GCF_053981115.1 Streptomyces sp. NPDC003691
CGAGCACGACGACAACCGGCACCGCCGCCGTCGGCCCGGACGCCCCGGAGAGCACCGGCCTGCTGCGGACGGCGGTCCGCGCCGACGCCTGGAGCCCAGCCCTGCCGTACCTTGCACCAGGCCGACGGATGGACCGGTACGTCTCCGCCGCCGCCCCAGGCGCCCCCGGCCATCAGACACCAGTCGCCGACGCCCTCCGACGACCCGTCGGTGTCGTAGAGGTCGGGGAACCCGAAGACCAGATGGCCGATCTCGTGCGCCGCGACACCGATCCTGGCGTCCTCGGGGATGGTCAGATAGGCGTAGATCTGCGTGCCGTCGGCGTCGTAGGCGGCCGGCAGCAGCCATTTGTGCGACCAGAGGTCACCGGTGCTGCCGCTGGTCTCGCCCCCGGTGCCCGCATGCACCACGATGAACGCGTCCACGAAGCCGTTGCCGTCGTTGTCGTACGGGCCGAAGTCGATCAGCGGGTCGGCGGACCGGGCGGCGTCCGCCGCCATCACCCGGGCCCTGGCCTCGCCGTCCGGGGTGCCGGTGCCCGAGTTGCCGTTGGCGTACCAGGCCATGGTCTGCGGCAGGCGCAGTGGTTCGGTCACCTCGCCGACGATGTCGACGAGACCCCCCGTCACTTCGCGGAAGTACTCGCGGACACTGCCGTGCGGCAGTTTCCCGAGCGAGAAGAACAAGTCCTCGAAATGCTGCCGGCCCGCCGCCATCGGGCGGTCCGGGAAGTCCGCCAGGACGACCGCGACCCGCACCTCGCCGCGGAGCGGCGGGCGGTCGGCCGCCGCCGACATCACGGTGAAGGCCGCGGTGCCCTCGGGGTAGGAGTCGGCCGGGAGGATGGTCCCGTCGTCGAAGCCCGCCCGGAGATCCGCGGGGGCGGGCGGCAGCGGGCCGGTACCGCCCGCCAGTTGCTCCCGGACCCGCGGACTGGGCGGTACGGCACAGAACTCGGACCAGGCGGCGCGGACCCCGCGCGGCGGCCGCCCGCCGTCCGGCCGGTGTCCGCCGGGACGGTGATCGTACGGACCCTGGTTGTGCGGACGGAAGTACTGGGACATGCGGAACCCCCCGGAGCACCGGGCGGCGACCCGGGGCCGGCCGGTGGTGTGCGGTGAACGTGACGAAGCGGGTCGGCGGTACGGCGCGCGCGAACACGACACCGCGACCGAAAAGCATCGTAGATCCAAGCCGAGGACCGTGGAGCCGGACAGCTGCCCGACGGCCCGCCCGATCTCGTCGTCCGTGAGCCCGTCGGAGGCCACCCGGTCGAGTTCGTC
>NZ_JBSFNQ010000236.1:0-1262 GCF_053981115.1 Streptomyces sp. NPDC003691
GTCTTGAACGTGTGCTCGTCCGAGAAGATCAGGTTGTACATACCCTCCGAGACCGCCGCGTGGGCGCCCTCGAAGATGCCCCGGCCGGTGCCCTCGACGATCTCCCGCATGATGCTGCGGCCCATCGAGTCCGCCGCGCCCTGGCTCAGGACCTTCATGGCATCCGGGCCCAGATCCTTCGCGATCGGCCCCAGCGCCTTCTCCAAAGCGTCCGGCAGCTCCCGCGTCCCCGTCTTCTCCAACAGCGCCCGCGCCCAGTCCCGCCCCGCACCCACCGCCCCGTCCCCGTACTGGCGGCGGAACACCTCACCCACGTCCTTGACGAACTGGTCGCCCGCCTTCGCCCCGTTCGGGCCGTAGGTGTTCGGCAGATTCTTCCGGAACGCCTCACTCATATCCCGCCCGAACGACACCGGCGGCTTGGTGTCCGGCTCCGCCTCCGGCTTGTCCCCCGGCTTCGGCTCAGGCTTGGGCTCGGGCTTCGGCGCCGGTACCTCGGGGCCGGACTCCGTCTTCGGCTTCGGCGCGGACACCTCCGGCCCGGTCTCCGTCTTCGGCTTCGGCCCGGGAGCCTCCGGGCCGGTCTCCGTCTTCGGCTTCGGCGCGGGAGCCTCCGGGCCGGCCTTGGGCGGCGGCACCTTCACATCCGGCTTGCCCGGCGGGACCTTCACATCCACATCCGGACGGCCCTTCGGCGGCGGCACCACACCGTCGATCTTGTTCCCCAGATTCCGGCCCGAATCCAGCCCGAACATCTTCGCCAGCATCTTCCCGAACCGGTCACCCAGCGCGTTGAACGGACCCGCCAGCAGACCCTGCACCATCCCCGACAGCGCAGCGTTCTTCGTCAGCTCGTGATCCCACTCGTCCCGCGTCCCCTGGTTCAGCTGGATCCACTGGATCATGGCGTCCATCGTCACGCCCATACCGACATTGATGACCTGATGCGTCAGCAGCGTCACGATCATCCGGCCGATCCTGGTCTTCAGGATCACCCGCACAATCGCCTGCTTCTGCAGATACGCACCGATCGACGCACCGAAGAAGAACGCCGTCGCCGCCGCCACCGCAGCCTCGATCAACAGCGCAATCAACTGCGCAATGATCATGTACTTCGTGTACTGGAGCTGCGTCGCCGACTTCCGCGTGAACTCCGCGACCAACTGCGCCTGGTCACCCACCGCCTTGAAGTAGTCCAGCCCCTCCTGACCACCCAGAAAAGCCTTCATCGCCTCCTGGTACATCTTCGCCGCGTCACCGTC
>NZ_JBSFNQ010000237.1:0-1250 GCF_053981115.1 Streptomyces sp. NPDC003691
AAGAAGCCGCACACCGACGGTGTCGTCACCGGCTGGGGCACGGTCGAGGGGCGGACGGTCTTCGTCTACGCCCATGACTTCCGGATCTTCGGCGGTGCGCTGGGCGAGGCCCACGCCACCAAGATCCACAAGATTATGGACATGGCGATTTCCTCGGGTGCTCCGCTGGTGTCGCTGAACGACGGCGCGGGGGCGCGTATTCAGGAGGGTGTTTCGGCGCTCGCGGGATACGGGGGTATTTTCCAGCGCAATACCCGGGCGAGCGGTGTCATCCCGCAGATATCGGTGATGCTGGGCCCGTGTGCGGGTGGTGCCGCCTATTCGCCCGCGCTGACGGATTTCGTCTTCATGGTCCGTGAGACCTCGCAGATGTTCATCACCGGGCCCGATGTGGTGAAGGCGGTGACCGGCGAGGAGATCACTCAGAACGGTCTGGGCGGCGCCGACGTGCACGCGGAGACCTCGGGTGTCGCGCACTTCGCGTACGACGACGAGGAGACGTGCATCGCCGAGGTGCGCTACCTGCTGTCGATGCTGCCGCAGAACAACCGCGAGAACCCGCCCGCGGTGGTGGCGTCCGATCCGCCCGGCCGGCGCTCCGACCTGCTGCTGGACCTGGTGCCCGTGGACGGGAACCGCCCGTACGACATGCACAAGGTCATCGAGGAGATCGTCGACGACGGCGACTTCCTGGAGGTCCACGAGCGCTGGGCCCGCAATATCGTCTGCGCCCTCGCCCGGATCGACGGCCAGGTCGTCGGCATCGTCGCCAACCAGCCGCAGACCCTCGCCGGGGTCCTGGACATCGAGGCGTCGGAGAAAGCTGCGCGCTTCGTTCAGATGTGCGACGCTTTCAATATTCCCCTGGTGACGCTGCTGGACGTCCCCGGCTTTCTCCCGGGCGTCGACCAGGAGCACGGCGGGATCATCCGGCACGGCGCGAAACTGCTCTATTCCTATTGCAACGCGACCGTGCCGCGGATCTCGCTGATTCTGCGCAAGGCCTACGGCGGTGCTTATATTGTGATGGATTCGCAGTCGATCGGAGCGGATCTGACGTACGCCTGGCCGACGAACGAGATCGCCGTGATGGGCGCCGAGGGCGCGGCCAATGTGATCTTCCGGCGGCAGATCGCCGGTGCCGAGGACCCCGAGGCCATGCGCACCCGCATGGTCAAGGAGTACAAGTCCGAGCTGATGCACCCGTACTACGCGGCCGAACGCGGCCTCGTCGACGATGTCATCGACCC
>NZ_JBSFNQ010000238.1:0-1241 GCF_053981115.1 Streptomyces sp. NPDC003691
GGTACCGGTGTCCTCGGTCTCGCCGGTACCGCGGCGGCCCTGCTGGTCGCGGGTGCGGGCGCGGTCGCCGCGGTCCGCCGCCGTACCGCCGCGGGTCGGGTGGCTGTGGTTCCGGACGCGGTGGCTGTGGTGGCCGAGGGTGTGGAGGTGTCGTACGGGGAGCTGGACGCGGCGTCGAACCGGCTGGCCCGTTATCTGGTGGGACGCGGTGTGGGTGCGGAATCCGTGGTGGGGCTCTGCCTGCCGCGGGGTGCCGGTCTGGTGACGGCGATCCTGGCCGTACTCAAGGCGGGAGCGGCCTATCTGCCGCTCGACGGCCGACTTCCCGTCGACCGGCTGGCCTTCATGCTCACCGACAGCGGGGCTCAGCTCGTGCTCGGCACACAGGACACGCTGGAGGATCTGCCCATCGGGCGCGTTCCGCTGATCGCCCTCGATGATCCGATGACCTCAGCTCTGGTTGCCGCCGAGCTCGAGAGCGCGCCGGACGCCCTGATCGCTCCGGCTTCCTTGGCGTATGTGATTTATACGTCGGGTTCAACGGGGGTGCCGAAGGGTGTGGCGGTGGGTCATGGGGGTGTGGTGAATCTGGTGGCCGCTCAGGGTGAGCGGTTTGCGGTGGACGGTGGGGCGCGGGTGTTGCAGTTCGCGTCGGTGGGGTTCGACGCGGCGGTCTCGGAGGTGTTGGTGACGCTGTGCTCGGGCGGGATGCTGGTGATGGCACCGGGCGAGGGTGTGGATGCGGGGGACGGGCTGGTGGGTCTGGTGGCCCGGCACGGTGTCACTCACGCGACGCTGCCGCCCGCGCTTCTCGGCGCACTCGACACCGGCGATCTGCCCACCCTCCGCACCCTGGTCTCCGCGGGTGAGGCTCTCGACGCCGCGCTGGTGGGGCGTTGGGCGCCGGACCGGCGGCTGATCAACGCCTATGGCCCCACCGAGATCACGGTCTGTGCGTCGATGTCGGGTCCGTTGTCGGCGGGGGACGAGCCGACGATTGGTGGGCCGATCGCGAATGCGCGGGTGTTCGTGCTGGACGGAGCCCTCGCTCCCGTTCCGGTGGGTGTCGCGGGTGAGCTGTATGTGGCGGGTGTGGGTGTGGCGCGGGGGTATGTGGGGCGTCCGGGGCTGACGGGTGAGCGGTTTGTCGCCTGCCCGTACGGGTCCGGTGGTGAGCGGATGTACCGGACCGGTGACCTGGTGAAGTGGACGGCGGACGGGCAGCTGATGTTCGTCGGCCG
>NZ_JBSFNQ010000239.1:0-1220 GCF_053981115.1 Streptomyces sp. NPDC003691
CACCAGCAGCTCGGCTACGGGCCGATCGCACGTGACCGCAAGCGCGTCACCCGCTGGACCAGGGGCGGCGTCACACCGGACCTGCACGCGCAGAAAGCAATGGCCGTTCTGCACGGCATCCCGGAGGACGAGATCACCGCCAGACCCTGGCCCGAGTGGCTGAAGCTCGCGTGCGTCCACGACCGGTTCCTCCTCACCGCCGAGTGGACCCCGGCCACCACGATCGAGCTTCTCGACCGCGTCGCCACCGCAGGAGAGGCTGCCATGGACCGCAGAGGGTTTCTCGTCGTCACCGGAGTAACGCCGATACTCGCCGGGGTCGCCACCGCCGAACCGGCCACCGCGCGATCGCACGGGCGCCGCATCGGCGCGAACGTGCCCACCCTGTTCGAAGAATCGCTGGCGATCCTGCGGAGACAGGACGACCAGCTCGGCTCCGGCCAGGTTCATGCCACAGCTCGCGCGCAGCTCCGGCTGATCGTCCGTACGCTGAAGACCACCTCGTACACCGAGGAGATCGGCCGCCGACTGCACGGCACCGCGGCCGAGGCTGCGCGTATCTGCGCGTGGACCGCATACGACTCCGGTCAGCACGGTCTGGCGGAGGAGTACTACGTGGCTGCTCTGCGCGCTGCGGCGTCCGCAGCCGACCCGGTGGTCACCACGAACACCATGGCCTTCTGGGCGGTCATGCGCTACTCGACCGGCGACCCCCGCGGCGCCTCCCACCTGGTGGCCGACGCTCTGAGGCGCGCCGACCGGATCGGCTCACCCACCATGACGGCCATGCTGTACGCCCGGCTCGCCCGGGCCCATGCCCGCGCGGGCGAGGGCCGCGCCTCCGAACAGGCCCTCGGCGCCGCGTTCGACGCCTACGACGGGGCCCGCGACCGGGCCCCGGAGGAGGACCCCGACTGCGTCTACTGGGTCAACCTCGGTGAACTGCATATGCTCGCCGGTTCCTGCGCGCTGAACCTCGACCGACCGGCCGAGGCCCTGACCCACTTCACCGCCGCGTCGGCTGACCTGCGGGACGCCTACCACGAGGACGAGTTCCCGCGCGGGGCGGTCATCTACCTGGCCCGGGAGGCCGAGGCCCGGGTCGCGCTCGGCGACCTGGACGGGGCCGTGCACACCGCCCGCCGTGCCGTCGACTACCTGGGCGGCGTCTCCTCCGCCCGCGGCACGGCCGGCCTCACCGACCTCCGCACCCGGCTGAC
>NZ_JBSFNQ010000240.1:0-1204 GCF_053981115.1 Streptomyces sp. NPDC003691
TGTTGCAGGCGGCGTTGGCGGTGTTGTTGTCGCGGTTGGGTGCGGGGCTGGATGTGCCGGTGGGTTCGGCGGTTGCGGGCCGTACGGATGAGGCGATGGACGATCTGGTGGGCTTCTTCGTGAACACGCTGGTGATCCGGACGGACCTGTCCGGGGATCCGGAGTTCCGGGAGGTGCTGGGGCGGGTGCGGGAGGCGGGTCTTGGTGCGCTGGCGCATCAGGATGTGCCGTTCGAGAAGCTGGTGGAGGAGTTGGCCCCGGTACGTTCCCTGGCCCGGCACCCCCTCTTCCAGATCATGCTCACCCTCCAGAACGTGGAGCGGACGGGGCGGGAGCTGCCCGCCGACACCGAGGCCGCACCGGAGAGCCGGACGGTCACGGACGCCGCGAAGTTCGACCTCGACGTCATCGTGACAGAGACCTTCGACAAGAACGGTCGCCCGGCCGGGTTGCGCGGCTCGCTGATCGCGTCGGCGGACCTCTTCGACGCCGACTCGGCCGAACTACTGGCCCGCAGGTGGGAGCGCCTCCTGGAGACCGTGACCGCGGAGCCCGGGGTGCGGGTGCATGAGGTGGATGTGCTGGGTGAGGGCGAGCGGGCCCGGGTGCTGAGCGAGTGGAATGACACGGCGGTTGTGGGCGGGGTGCTGTCGTCGTCGGTGTTGGGGTTGTTCGAGGGGTGGGTGGCTGCTGATCCGGGTGGGGTTGCGGTGGTGGCTGATGGGGTGCGGGTGTCGTATGGGGAGTTGGATGCGGCGGCGGGTCGGTTGGCCGGGTGGTTGCGGGGTTGTGGTGTGGGTGCGGAGTCGGTGGTGGGGCTTCGTTTGGGGCGTGGGGTGGAGATGGTCGTCGGCATTCTGGGGGTGTGGAAGGCGGGGGCGGCGTATCTGCCGGTGGATGGTTCGCTGCCGGTGGAGCGGCAGGAGTTCATGCTGGCGGATTCGGGTGCGGGTGTGGTGGTGGGTGCGGAGGAGTTGGCGGCGTCGGCTGTGTGTGAGCCGGTGGCTTCGGTTGCTGTGAACTCGTCTGGGTTGGCGTATGTGATTTATACGTCGGGTTCTTCGGGTGTTCCGAAGGGTGTGGCGGTTGCGCATGGGTCGTTGGTGAATCTGGTGTCGGTGTTCGGTCCGGTGATGGGTGCGGGCCCTGGTGCCGGGGTGTTGCAGTTTGCTTCCTTCGGGTTCGATGCGTCGGTGCTGGATGT
>NZ_JBSFNQ010000241.1:0-1170 GCF_053981115.1 Streptomyces sp. NPDC003691
CCTCTTGCGCCCAAGTAGCTTACGAGTAAGCTACTTCCCATCGAGCTACTCCGGATCCCTTGTGCCGCAGTGCTCGCAGTGGTCCCCTGCGGACGCGCTCTCCCCGACCGTCATGACGATCAACTCCCCCGTGCCGACGCGAATACGGTGAGTAACGACCGTAACGCGCCGTCGCGCACTGCGCCCGGGCCTGTGGACAACCTGGCGAACCCTCGCCACCGGTTGCCGCGGCCCTGCCGGCGCCCCCCGGTCAGGAGGGCCGGAGGCCGGGCTGCCGGGCCGCGACGCTCAGATGCTCGCCCACCCTGTTGACCATGAGCGTCATCTCGTAGGCGACCTGGCCCATATCGGCGTCGGCGTCACTGAACACACAGAGGCAACTGCCGTCGCCCGCCGCGGTCACGAACAGCAGCGCGTCGTCGAACTCGACCATCGTCTGGCGTGCCCGCCCGGCCCGGAAGTGGCGGCCGGATCCCCGGGCGAGCGAGTGCAGTCCGGAGGAGACCGCGGCGAGGTGCTCCGCGTCCTCCCGGGCGAGCCCGGTACTCGCACCGGTGACCAGGCCGTCGTTCGACAGCACCAGAGCATGCCTGATGTGCTGGACCCGTTGGGTCAGATCGTCGAGCAGCCAGTCCAGTCCCTTGTCCAGCGGCATGGATGTTCCCCTCCCGCGCGTGCGTTCCCCGTGTCGAACGTCAGCCTTTCGCACACCAGAGCACAGGGCAAGGTGTTGCCGGAGGGTCGAATCGGAGTGTCGCGGCCCGTGTATCCGTCCGGCATATTCGCGCCGCCGGAAGCCAACCGGAAGCTCGCGGGTTTTACCCGCTTACGGAGGCCGTCGCGGGGTACCTCACGGGCCTTCCCGCGATCCGAACCGGAAGCCGGGTAATAGAGGTTGGCGGGATATTGTCCACACTCCGGCAAAAAGCCGCCGGACGGCGAAAGCAGACGCCGGTCCGGCCGCCGGGAGGAACCCGGCACGGGCCACGCTCCGGAGCCGGCCGCGGATCGCGGTCCGGGCGCGCGGTCCAGTTCAACGCCGCCGGAGGGGCGGCCTCCGCGCGGCCTTCCGGCGTGGGGGCGCGGCACACCGGAGCCCTTGTCGACATTGGCGGCGGTACGGGTGACACCCCCGGTGACAACACCGGGGAAGGTGATCCCGACCGGCCC
>NZ_JBSFNQ010000242.1:0-1131 GCF_053981115.1 Streptomyces sp. NPDC003691
AGGATCGCCGTCACCATCTCGGCACCCCGCGGCAGGCAGAGCCCCACCACCGACTCCGGACCCACACCCAGGTCACCCAGATACCGCGCCAGCCGGCCCGCCGCCGCATCCAGCTCCCCGAACGACACCTCCACACCGTCCGCCACCACAGCCACCGCATCCGGCACCACCGCGGCCCGGGCCTCGAACAGCTCCACCACGGACCCCGAAACCACCTCCGCCGCCGTCCCGTTCCACACCGCCAGCACCCGCGACCGCTCCCCCGCATCCACCACATCCACCCTGTGGAGTGCGGTGTCCGGGGCGTCCGTCACCACATCCAGCACCCGGACGAACCACTCGCCGAACCGGGTTGCCGCGGGCTCGTCGAAGAGGTCCGCCGCGACCGTGACCGCTCCGCGGAGACCAGCCGGGCGGCCGTCCGCGTCGAAGGACTCCGCCACCGAGATATGGAGGTCGTACTTGGCCGAGGCCAGGGCGCTGCCGTCCACTCCCGTGCCACCGCCGCCGGAGCGGACTCCCGGCATGTCGAGTGCCGCTCGTTCGGTGTTCTGGAGGGTGAGGACGGTCTGGGCGAGGGGGTGGCGGGCCATCGACCGCGACGGCGCCAGCTCCTCCACCAGCTTCTCGAACGGCACATCCTGATGCGCAAAGGCCCCGAGACTCGCCTCCCGGACCCGGCCCAGCACCTCACGGAACTCCGGATCACCGGACAGGTCCGTCCGGATGACCAGGGTGTTCACAAAGAAGCCCACCAGATCGTCGAGGGCCTCGTCCGTGCGGCCCGCCACCGGCGATCCGATGGGGATGTCGGTGCCGGCGCCGAGCCGGGACAGGGTGACCGCCAGCGCCGCCTGGAGGACGATGAACGCGGTCACTCCTTCGGCACGCGCCAGCTCCGCCAGCCGCCGGTGCACCTCAGCGGGCACCCGGAACGGTGCGGCGTATCCGCGGTGGCCGGCCACGGCGGGCCGCGGCCGGTCTGCGGGCAGTGCCAGCTCCTCCGGCGCTCCGGCGAGAGCCTGCCGCCAGTACTCGACCTGGGACGACAGCAGGCTCTCCGGGTCGGACTCGTCGCCGAGGAGATCACGCTGCCAGAGCGCGTAGTCGGCGTACTGCACCGGCAGCGGC
>NZ_JBSFNQ010000244.1:0-1078 GCF_053981115.1 Streptomyces sp. NPDC003691
ATGTGCGACGGATTTACCTACCGCACGGGCTACACCCTTACCCCGGGACAACCACCGCCCGGGCTGGACTACCTTCCTGCGTCACCCCATCACTTACCTACTACCACCTCGGTTCAGCGGCTCCACCACTCCCCATCACTCCGAAGAGATCAAGGGCGGCTTCACGGCCTTAGCATCAGAGGATTCGATACTGGGCGCTTCAAAGCGGGTACCGGAATATCAACCGGTTGTCCATCGACTACGCCTGTCGGCCTCGCCTTAGGTCCCGACTTACCCTGGGCAGATCAGCTTGACCCAGGAACCCTTAGTCAATCGGCGCACACGTTTCTCACGTGTGTATCGCTACTCATGCCTGCATTCTCACTCGTGTACCGTCCACCACTGCCTTCCGGCGCGGCTTCACCCGGCACACGACGCTCCCCTACCCAACCCAACGCCCGTTGGGGCTATATGTTGGATTGACACGACTTCGGCGGTACGCTTGAGCCCCGCTACATTGTCGGCGCGGAATCACTTGACCAGTGAGCTATTACGCACTCTTTCAAGGGTGGCTGCTTCTAAGCCAACCTCCTGGTTGTCTCTGCGACTCCACATCCTTTCCCACTTAGCGTACGCTTAGGGGCCTTAGTCGATGCTCTGGGCTGTTTCCCTCTCGACCATGGAGCTTATCCCCCACAGTCTCACTGCCGCGCTCTCACTTACCGGCATTCGGAGTTTGGCTAAGGTCAGTAACCCGGTAGGGCCCATCGCCTATCCAGTGCTCTACCTCCGGCAAGAAACACACGACGCTGCACCTAAATGCATTTCGGGGAGAACCAGCTATCACGGAGTTTGATTGGCCTTTCACCCCTAACCACAGGTCATCCCCCAGGTTTTCAACCCTGGTGGGTTCGGTCCTCCACGACCTCTTACAGCCGCTTCAACCTGCCCATGGCTAGATCACTCCGCTTCGGGTCTTGAGCGCGCTACTGAATCGCCCTGTTCGGACTCGCTTTCGCTACGGCTTCCCCACACGGGTTAACCTCGCAACACACCGCAAACTCGCAGGCTCATTCTTCAAAAGGCACGCAGTCACGAG
>NZ_JBSFNQ010000245.1:0-1075 GCF_053981115.1 Streptomyces sp. NPDC003691
GTCCTCGCTCTGGAAGTCGAGGTCCGCACCCTCTTCGAGAACCCGTCCCCCGCGGCCCTGACTGCGCACCTGGGAGATGCGGCAGGGCAGGCACGTACACCGCTCCTTGCCGGAATCCGGCCCGAACGCGTACCCCTCTCCTTCGCCCAGCGGCGGCTGTGGTTCCTCGCCCAGTTGGAGGGGCCGAGCCCCACCTACAACATCCCCGTCGTCGTGCGACTTGCCGGTGCGGATGCCGAGGCGCTGGGAGCCGCGCTGCGGGACGTACTCGCGCGCCACGAGTCGCTCCGGACCGTGTTCCCCGCCGTCGACGGCGAGCCCTACCAGCACATCCTCGCCCTGGAGGACCTGGACTGGCGGCTTCACCACGAGCATGCGGCTCCCGAGGCACTGGCCGAGGCCGTCGGCGAGGCCGCCCGGTATGCGTTCGACCTGTCGGCTGAGCTGCCGCTGATGGCATGGCTGTTCGAGGCTGGCCCCGAGGAGCAGGTGCTTGTGGTGGTCATGCACCACATCGCGTCCGACGGCTGGTCGATGGGGCCGCTGGGCCGGGACATCTCCGAGGCATACTCGGCGCGGCTCGGCGGCGAAGCGCCAGGCTGGCAGGCCCTGCCGGTGCAGTACGCCGACTACACCCTCTGGCAGCGCGAACTCCTCGGCGACGAGTCCGACCCGGAAAGCCTGCTGTCGGCCCAGGTCGAGTACTGGCGACACGCACTCGCCGGAGCGCCGGAAGAACTGGTTCTGCCGATCGACCGGCCGCGGCCCGCCGTGGCGAGCCACCGTGGCCACGCGGCTGCCCTCCGGGTCCCTGCGGAGGTCCATCAGCGGCTGGCGGAGCTGGCGCGGACCGAGGGCGTGACGCCGTTCATGGTCCTGCAGGCAGCCCTTGCGGTGACCCTGTCCCGGCTCGGTGCCGGTGATGACATTCCGATCGGCTCGGGTGTCGCGGCCCGCGGTGACGAAGCCCTGGAGAACCTGGTCGGCTTCTTCCTGAACACGCTGGTCATCAGGACGGATCTCTCCGGTGATCCGGAGTTCCGGCAGGTGCTGGGCCGGGTCCGGGAGGCGAGCC
>NZ_JBSFNQ010000246.1:0-1073 GCF_053981115.1 Streptomyces sp. NPDC003691
AGTGGGAGGAGGTGGAGGGTGGTGTCGAGGAGGGTGGGGTGGAGGGTGTGTTGGTGGGGTGTGGTGTGGGTGGTGGGGTGTTGTTGGGTGTGGGCGTAGAGGGTGCCGTTGGTGTGTTGGTGGGCTTGGGTGAGTCCTTGGAGGGTGGGTCCGTAGGTGTATCCGTGGGTGTGGAGGGTGGGGTAGTGGTGGGTGAGGTTGATGGGTGTGGTGTGGGGTGGGGGCCAGGTGGTGGGTGGGGTGGGGGGTGTGGTGTTGGTGGGGTTGGGGGTGAGGGTGGCGGTGGCGTGGTGGGTCCAGGGGGTGGTGTGGGGGTTGGTGGTGGTGTGGATGGTGAGGGTGCGGTGGCCTTGGGGGTTGGGGGGTGTGAGGTGTGCTTGGAGGTGGGTGGGTTGGTGGGGGTGGGTGGGTGTGGGTGTGTGGAGGGTGAGTTCGTTGATGTGGGGGGTGTGGTGTTGGGTGCCGATGTGGTGGGCGAGTTCGAGGTGGGTGGTGCCGGGGAGGAGGGGTGTGTTGAGGATGGTGTGGTGGGTGGTCCAGGGGTGGGTGTGGGGGGTGATGGTTCCGGTGTAGAGGTGGTGGTCGGTGGCGAGGGTGGTTTTGGTGGTGAGGATGGGGTGGGGGTTGGGTTGGGTGGTGGGGGTTGTGGGGGTGGTGGGTGGTGTGGGGGTGAGCCAGTAGGTGTGGTGTTGGAAGGGGTAGGTGGGGAGGGGGGTGTGGGGTGCGGGGGGTGTGTCGGTGGTGCTGCTGGTAGTAGCGGTGCCGGTGCCGGTGCCGGTGTCTGTGTCTGTGCCGGTGGTGGTGGGGTGGAAGGTGGTGGGGGTGCCGTGGGTCCAGGTGTGGGCGAGGTTGGTGAGGTAGGTGGTGTGGTTGGGGTGGTTGCGGTAGAGGGTGTGGGTGGTGGTGGTTGTGGGGTGGGTGTCGTGGATGGCGGGGGTGAGGATGGGGTGGGGGCTGATTTCGATGGTGTGGAGGGGTTGGTTGGGGTGGTGGGTGGTGAGGTGGGTGAGGGCTTGGTGGAAGTGGACGGGGTGGCGGAGGTTGTCGTACCAGTAGGTGGTGTTGAGGGGGGT